>DATDII010000202.1:0-12898 GCA_036521135.1 Candidatus Dormiibacterota bacterium
GGGGTGTCTCCGATTGGGTACTGGGGACCGGCCGCGGCATCCCCCTGGATCCAGCCGTCGGCGTTGGCCCGCCAGCTGATGTAGGCGTGGGTGGCCACGAACCAGGTGCACTGGCCGATCGGCGTGTAGTCATCCTCAGCCAGGTCAGGCCCGGTGTAGCAGCCACTGCAGGTGTTGAGGATGAGGCCCTCCGGACCGGAACCACCGCCGCGCTGGGTGGCTCCTGCCTCCTCTTCCAACAGCACGACCTGGCTCGACACCTGCTGGATTTGGCTAGAGACCGTGGCCGCCTGGCCCGTCAGGTCAGACTGCTCGGCGCTGTACGCGCTCTCCTCGCTCTGCAGTTGGTTCTCCTGGCTCTGGACGCTGTCGACTAGAGCGGTGACCTGCTTCTCCTCCAGCTGCTGCTGGGTTTGGAGCCGCTTCAGGGCGTTGGCGTCCGAGATCAGTTGCTTGGTGAGGGAGTCGAACTGCTGCCGCACCGTCTGGAGGTCGACGGTGGCATCCACCAGCTTGGAAATGGTCGAGGTATTGGCGATGGCCGCTGCCAGGGAGTCACTCGAGTCGCGTTGATAGAGGATCGTGACCAGATCGGCAAGCTGACCGCGGTCCTTGGCCATCTGCGCCTGGGTGACGGCCAGCTGGTTGGTCGTCTGGGTCAGGGCGGCGTTGACCTGGCTCAACTTGGTTTGGTCCTGGGTGAGCTGCTGTTGTACGACGGCCATCTGCTGCTGAGTTGCCGCCGCCTGCTGCCCGGCGGCTCCGGCCTGACCCTGCAGTGACTGCAGTTGTCCGATCAGCTGCTGCTCCTGGGCCTTGAGGGCCGCGATCTCGGAGGCATAGCTCGCGCCTGCGGGGGCGGTGAGCCAAAGGGAAGCCGCCATGGCAGCTAGCCCGAAAACACCCAACTGGGCGCCGGCGCGTAGTGATCGCGTGATTCGGACTTGAGACATAGGCTAGAACGTGAGATGTGATTGTCTCGACCACCGACTCTAGCAGCGATCACGCCTGCCTGCAAGTTCGGTGACAAAGGAGCACGGGCTGTCTCGCGTCGTGCTGAGGGCGGTCGCCGGGTCAGCCCTTGGAGCCGGGTAGCGAGGCCGACCGGCCGCCGGGAGCCACGTCGAGCTGCCCCAGGGAGGGCGGAAGCTCGCCGGGGAGCGCCGTCCCAGGCAGCGGCTCCGCCTGGTCGTCATCGGTCAGGGGCGGTACTGGCCGTGTGTACAGGTAGGCGGCACCGAGGCCGCAGACGACCACCACGCTCAAGATCGGCGCCACGTAACCGAGCACGCCGACCAAGATGGCTCCCAGCGCGATCGAGATCGACTGGATGGCACCGAAGAGGACGCCAAAGGCGGCGTCTACCCGGCCTTGCAGCCGAAGAGGGGTCCTGCGCTGGACTAGGGTGATCGCCCCGACCAAGGTCCAGGGCAACCCGAACCCCAAGATGACCGCCCCGAGGCCGACCAGCAGGCCGGGGAGGACCCCGCTCATCAGTGCTGGGGCGACGAGGAAGATGGACCCTACCGCGATCCCGACGATGCCGAGGGCGGTGAGCCGAGTCTCCCCAAGGCGGCGCATCACGGTGGCCGCTGTCAGCCCGCCGGCCACGGCGCCGATCCCCTGGATCGAGATGATCACGCCGACAAAGGAGGCCGGCCGGTGGAGACCGTTGGTGACGACCGCAAAGGCGGCGGTCTCGAGAAACCCAACCACGGTGAGGACCATCAGCAGGCCCAGGAGAATCTGCCGCAGCTCAATCGTCCGCCAGACATGCTGGAACCCGGCTGTGGTCTCGACCAGCCAGTGCTCCTCGGTCCGGGCCGGCAGGGCCTCGTGAACCCTCATGGCCCAGACCAGGCCGGCGGCCGCGATGAAGGTGGCGGCGTCCAGGTCGACGACCGGGGCGGCTCCAAAGGCCGCGAACAAGCCGGCACCTACCAGTGGGGTGACTAGGCGCATCCCCTCCGCCACCGTCTGCAGGAACCCGTTCGCCTGGCCCAGCTCCTCACCGGGCACGACTGTTACCAAGAGGGCGGTGCCAGCCGCGCTGGTGACTGTGCCGATAGCCCCGTAGATCGCCATCACAAGCCAGATCAGCCAGACATCGCCAGGCCCGCGCACCAGGAGGAGAAGTAGCACGACGGCAGCCCCGGCGAAGTTGAAAACGACCATCACGGATCGTCTCCGGAACCGATCCGCGATCACCCCGGCGAGCGGGGATGCGACGACCTGAGGAACGACCATGAAGAAGAAGGTCAGGCCGGCCTCGGCGTTGCTCCCGGTGAGCACCCTGACCCAGATCCCGGCGGCCAGGAAGAGGACCCGGTCGCCAAAGGTGGAGACCACCGACCCGGTGAGGTAGAGGCGGGCATTGCGATTGCCCCAGAGGTGCTTCACCCGGGGTCATCCTGGGGGCCGGTTTGATCCCCGGCCGGCCCTGGGCGGTCGGCCCTCGGCAGGCGCAGCGGGTAGAGGAAGAAGAGTCCCTCGACGGGGAGGGCTCCTTCGGGCCGGAGCTCTGGCTGGGTGAGCCGATCCCGATAGCGCATCATGATCGAGAAGACCTCTTGCGATACCGCCCTAGCCTCGGTCGGAGTCGCGAACATGACGAACTGGCTCTCGTTGCCAGCGTCGCGCCACTCCTGCGGGTAGCGCGGTCGGGTGTCGTCCCAGGTCTGCAGGCGTCCTAGATAACGCTCCCGGAACAGTCGGCGGAGAAGGGTCAGCGCCGTGTCGGCCTCGCCGTCGCTCTCACTCGGCGCTGCCGTCATCCCGATCGTCGTCATCTTCCAGGGTCGGTTGCGGCCCGGCCCAGTGCCCGCCTCCTCGACGAACCCGTAGCGGGCGAGCTGGCGCAGGTGGAAGGAGCACGTGGTCGGGGACTCTCCGATTCGCTCCGATGCCTGGGTTGCTGTCATCGGACCCTCGATCGAGAGCAACTCGATCAGGGCGATCCGAACCGGATGCGCCAGCGCCCGGATCGTCCTGGCGTCGGACACGCGGCGAAGCGACGTCTGGGGATCGACAACCGGCTTCATCCCTCGAGAGTAGTCTCTCGAGAGGTAGCTGTCAATAGATCTCTCCAACAACCGCGTCGCCAACCTGGGCGAGAGCACCCGACCGGGCCGGCTCGGGGGCAGCTGGGAATCGACCGATACGATCCGGCACCGGCCCGTGGCATTTTTGTCGATCCGACCGGACCCTGTTCGGGGCAGAATCGACTTCATCTGTGGATAAGTACTTCGGCTCTGCTCACCAGGGCCCCTACCTGAGCCAGCCCGAGCCAAGGGCATCCCGTCCGGTGGCGACTTTCCTGGACGGGAGTGACCGGCCCCTACGCCAGGGGTTGCCCTTCCTGGCCCTGGCGGTGGTGGCCGATCTCTGTGCCGCCATTCCGAGTGGTCCTCGTGAGATCGGCAGCTTCGCGGTTGGGACGGCCCTGCTGGCGCTTGTATGCGTCGGCTTCTTCATCCCGGCTCGACGGCTGCCGGCATACCTGGAGCCTCTGCCCTCGTGCCTCTATGTGATCTCGGCTGCTCTGATCATCGCCTCGATGGGACCGTTCCAAACCGGAATGATCCCGATCTTTCTCGCCCCGGTGATGTGGACCGCGCTCTATCAGCGCCGCTGGCACTCGGCCCTCGTGGTCGGCCTCACCATCCTGGCGATCTCGGGAGTCTCCTGGTGGGAGAATGACTCGCTTGCCGACGTGATCCGCCGCGGGGCGTTCTGGGGCGCCAGCAGCGTCGTGCTGAGTGTCGCGACCCACGCCCTCCGCGGGCGCTTGGGGCGAGCCGTGGCCGAGAGGGAGGAGCTGCTGCGGCAGGCGGACGCCCTGAGCCAAGCCGCCCAGCATCTCACCTCGCTTCGTCAACCCGACGCTGTGCTCTCGGAGGCCTGCCTGCTGGCGGCGGAGATGGTGTCTCCACCCGGCGTTCCGAGCCGGCGAGCGAAGTACTTCCAGATCGAGGGTGACCAGGCGGTCAGCGACTGGGAGTTCGACGAGGGCAAGAACAAGGCGACTTCCAGCTACCCACTTCGGGAGAACCCGTACCTGGAGGAGGTCGTCCGAACTGGCCGGCCGGCGGTGGGAGCCTACGACCTGGATGCGGCCGGGCCTGCTCTGCGAGAGAACCTGCTGCGCACGGGGACGACCCATGGTGCCTGGATCCCGATCTCACCCAACGGGACCATCCATGGCGTCCTGACCGTCTCGGCGCGAGGGGTCGCCATCTCAGACGACCTGTTCGCTCGCGCCGTGTCGCTTGGGCAGATCGTCGAGCTGGCCCTAGCCAATGCCCTCGCCCTCCAGACGAGCGCCAGAGAAGCCGCCACCGACCCTCTCACCGGCCTGTCCAATCGGCGTGGCTTCGAGATGGCGGTGGCTCAGGTGCAGGGTCGGCGTCCCTTCGCGGTGCTGGCCATCGACGTCGATGGTCTGAAGCAGGTCAACGACCGCCTCGGCCACGCCACCGGCGATGCAGTCCTGATCGCAATCGCCGAGTCTGCGGCACGGGTGATGCGTCGAGGGGATCTGCTCGCCCGCATCGGCGGGGACGAGTTCGCATCCTTCCTGGTGGATGCCGGGCCGGAAGGCGCCGCCAGGGCTGCGGCCAGGATCCTGGACGCTCTCGCCGAGAGCAAGGTCAAGGGAGTGGCGCCTTC
Organism: Candidatus Dormiibacterota bacterium; assembly: GCA_036521135.1. Lineage (GTDB taxonomy): Bacteria > Chloroflexota > Dormibacteria > Aeolococcales > Bog-877 > Bog-877. Next base: position 4,669 of record DATDII010000202.1, read on the forward strand.
CGTCAGCATAGGGATCGCCTGCGGTTCGCCGGACTCGGAGCTGCTCGCGACCCTGACCGAGGCTGACGCCGCCATGTACGTGGCCAAGCGGCAGGGCGGGCAGGCCTACGTGCTGGCCGCCTCAGCCCTGGGCGCGGCCGCAGCCCGCGCGGAGGCTTCGAGGTAGCCTAGTCCCCCTTTTTGGGCCGCTTGGCAGGGGCCTGTACCCCCTCCGACCGGACCCTCGCGGTGCGGACCCGTTTGGGGCTCGCGCGGTGAGCGCGCCGCTGCTGCGTCACCTGGAGCAGGGTCTCGACCTCCTTGCTCGGAGTGCGGTGGGGCGGGCGGACCGGCACCAGTGAGGACTCAAGTCGACCTTGGCGCGTCCCCGACCATGGGCCGGGCGGTGCGTCCACCAGCCTGGCCAGGCGGTAGGCCATGGCTTCGTAGTTGACCCGCCACCCCCGAAAGTGGGGCCATGCTTCCTCAGCCGTGCGCTCCGCCTCCCAGCCGACCTTGAGGACGCGGTTCACCCCGAACTCAAACTCCTCGAAGGTCAGGTCGATCGGATCGTCCGGGCGGGGGTCGGCGACGAAGGGCGAGCCGGTGACTCGGGCGATTGACCGCAGGCAGACGATCCCCATCCGGAGAAAGGGCCGTGCCGAGGCGGGGGCCGTCAGCGGGTCAAGTGACAACTGCATCGCCGCCGCATCCATGCAGGCCAACAGGGCCAGGGTCCAGGAGGTGCGGGGCTCGGGTGAGCGGAAGTAGAGCAAGGTGGTGTAGGTGGTGTGACTCTCGGCAAGGTCGGCGGCCCACTGCTCCCAGTTGCGGTAGAGCTCGGAGAGGTGCTCGAGGTTGTCGATCAGTGAGTGGCGGGCCAGGATCTCAGGCCCCCAGGGAGGGGAGCCGCTGCTGCTGTCGAGCATGGTCACCAGGGTCTCGCGACGGTTGAATGAACCGTAGAGGGCGGGCAGGTAGGAGATCTGGAGGGCCACCACGATCACGCCCGAGGCCGACTCCAAGAAGGCGATCGCCGTCTCCCACCCGGTGCTGGCCCGGGCGATCCCGAGGGGCAGGATCGAGGATGCGCTGAGCCTGATGGCTTGAGCCAGGCTGTCCTGCCCGCTGCCCCAGAAGAGGAGCCCGAAGCCGAGGACCAGCAGGCCGATCCAGACAGCAAGACGGAGAACCAAGAACAGAGGCGCTCCCTGGGCCAGGATGCCGTCCCGGGTCATGTAGTCCGACCTGGTTCGGGCGGCGAACGCGGTCGCGCCTTGAACTGCCGCCGCGACCGCCGATGACAACCGCGAGGAGACCGCCCGGGGCACAATGACGGTCCGAATCACGCTGCCGAGGGTCCCCAGGGTCAAGAAGACGCCGACCAGCAAGCTGAGAATCCTGACTGCGATCATCGGATCACCTTCTAGCAGAACCGGGGAGCGCCGTGGCTGGCGAGCGGCCCGGCGGCGGCTAGGACTGCCGTCGCGCTGGCGGCGCCGGCAACCTCAGGCGCCGACCGGTGGGGTGGCCGGGATCGGGCTGGAGGGCAGCTTGGGCGATCTCCAGTACCGGCCCGATCCAGGCGGGTGACGGCTGCACCTGTCGGCGATCAGCGCTCACCAGAGGGGCTGGAGCGTCCTGCCAGCGGGTGTTCGTTACCCGAACTCGCCACCGGCCAAGCCGGCGCCGCTCCATCTCGACCTCGGTTTGCTCGATCGAGGTCGAGCCGGCATTGGAGCCCGCTGGAGTCGGCGTGGCCCGCCGCCTTTGGCTCCACCACCACCACCCGAGGCGGACCGCGAAGGGAGCGGCTGCGACGGCCACGGTGGCCAGCCGGACCCGGGAGAGTTGGCGCGGGCTGGCGTCGAGCACCTCAACCGCGATCGGGCCGTGCTCTGTGGTGTCCACTCTGCCCCGATGGTATCGAGAGCACTCCCCCGGAGGGGCCCCCCGGTGTCCGTCCTCTGCGTTGGACTCCCTTAGAAGGGAATCCGACTCTTGTCCCCGCTGGCGCCGACCGGGGCTGGCGCATCCATTGCCTCCAGCGCTGCGATCACCTCCCGGGTGAGGACCGTGGGCGTGGAGGCGCCAGCGGTCACCCCCACGCGGCGGCAGCCGGCGAACCACTCAGGCTTGAGGTCGGCAACGGTGTCGACCAGGTAGGCTGGCCGATTTGCCAGCTCATGGACCACTTGGACCAAGCGCTGGCTGTTGCTGCTCCGAGAGCTGCCGACGACGACCACGACGTCACACTCCTTGGCCGCCTCGACCGCCGCCTGCTGACGGTCCTGGGTTGCGCTGCAGATCTCGTTGTGGACTTCGATATGAGGGAAACGCTGGCGCAGGCGCTCGATGATCGACTGCGTGTCCCACACCGACAGTGTCGTCTGGGTGGTCACCGCCAGCTTCGGCGTCGAGAGCTCGAGTTCGTCCACATCCGCCAGTGACTGGACCAGGTGGATCATTCCCGGGGCCTCGCCGAGGACGCCCTCGGGCTCAGGGTGGCCGACCTTGCCGATGTAGATGATCGTGTAGCCCTCAGCGGTCAGGCGCTGCACCAGGTCGTGGGTGCGGACGACATCGCTGCAGGTGGCGTCGACCACGTTCAGTCCCCGGGCCCGTGCCCGCTCCTTCACCTCAGGCGAAACGCCGTGGGCGGTGAGGACCACGGTGCCCTCGGTCACTTCCTCGAGGGCCTCGAGCCGGGAGGGAGCGTCGATCAGCCGGACTCCACGCTCGGCGAACTCCCGGGTGACGTGCTCGTTGTGCACCAGGTAGCCGAGCATCGCCACCGACTCGCCCTCGTGCTCATCGGCGGCCTGCCGCAGCGCCCGTACCGCCTCGACCACTCCGTGGCAGTATCCGCGGGGCCGGATCTTGACTACCTCCACAGCTCGATCGTATCAGTCACTCCGGAGAACCTCGATCTCAAACGACGCCTCCGGGCTCCTCCAGGTACCCCCGCCGCTAGCGCTGGGGGTCCTGGTCCGGTTCGGCCTGACCGATCCGAACGACCACCGGCCAGGCGAGGCGCCGCTCCGCCTTCGCCGGACCGCTCGCTTCCGGACTCGGTCGAGCCCTTGACCGGGTGGGCGCCTTCGTCGGTCCCGGCTTGAGATCGGGCTCGGTGCGGCTCAGGTTGCGGCGCACGGTCGTCGGGCGCCGAGAGGCCTCGACCACCGACTCCAACCAGGCCCAGGCGCGATAGGCGGCGTATCCGGCAAGTCCCAGCAGGGCCACCGAGCCGATGCCGTTGAGCAGCCCCGCCACCGGAGGCACCACGATCGAGGCGGCTGCACAGGCGCCGACCAGAGCCAGTATCGACTTGACCCTACCCATTCGCATCATCAGCAAAGGTCCGCCGATCCCACCCGGAGGGGGCCGGTTACGATCCCGGGCGATGTCCCTCAGTAGAACCGCTGGGACGGGTCACGGTGGCCACGGCCACAGAAGTTGGCTTCACCTGATCCCGGCGGACCCTTCGTTCGTTCCGTCGGCGCCCCGCTGGGAGGCGACCAAGCGACTGCTTATCGAGAGCGCCCTGGCCACGGTCGGCGCCGATCCAGACCTGCTCGTTCCGGGTCCAGCGTTTGCCCGGCTTCTCCTCCCCCCTGGGACGCTCCCGATGGCCGGCGCTCCTCGTGGTGAGGTCCGCCTGGAACTGGGGATCCTGCGCTGCTACCCGGACCCCGGTCCCAGGGGCTTCGACACCGAACCCCCGCAGACATACCAGGCCGGCTGCCCGAGCTGTGGTGCCGTCGTCGACTTCTTCCGCCTGCGCTTTCCCGATCCCAACCCGATGCGGGCGACATGCCCCGGTTGCGGAGCGGGCCTGGACATCTCCCTGCTTCGCTGGTCACCACAGCTTCCGGTGGCGCGGGCCGAGGTGACGTTCGGCGGTCTGGAGGGTAGGCCATCCCTGGCTCGCACCGACTTCTTCCGGCACCTCGAGCAGACCTGGGGCGTCGGGGTCGCCGAGGCCCACGTCACCCTCTGAGGTCTCTCAGACTTCGCTGGCTGCCAGCCTTCGGGCCGCCCGGGCCCAGCGCCGCCCTGCGCTCTCCGCGCTGGCGCCGTAATGGGATGCGACGTTCAGTGCACCAGGCACCCGGAGCATGAGGTAGAGGGCGGCGAAGGCATAGAGCATCCCGATGACTCCGTGGCCTCGAGCAAAGGCCAGCGCGACAGCGCTCCGCAGCACCAGGAGCTGGACGAACTGCATGAACAGCGCCACCACGAGCGTGCGCAGCCACTGCCGCGAAAACCCCCTCGTCTCGGGGAGGATCCAGGCGACGGCGGCAAGCGGGGCGGCTGCGCAGAGGACGGCGAGCAGGGTGTAGCGGACCACGTATGCGAGGACGAGGATCACGACAGCCACCACCAGAGCGGCGGCGAAGAGAAGGAGGAAGACGTTGTTCGACGCCGATTGCAGCGCCGGCCCGCTGAGCGGGGAGTCCCAAGGCAGCTGGGCCAGACTGATCCCGCCCCCTCCGGCAACCAACGAGCTGAGCGCGTTGTTGAGGTTGATTCCCTGCTGGATCAGGGGCAGACTGACGATCGCCAATGCCAACGCCACCAGCACCCGAGGCAGCACAAGCTGGAGATGGTGGCGTCCATCTCCGGCGCTGGTCACGGTACGCAGCGAGCTGTAAAGAAACACCGCGACCAGCAGGACGCCGCCGCCGGCCAGGAGAATGTGGTTGAGGTCGGCGACGCCTGGAGTGTCGATAAATGGCTGGCGGTGGCCTGGGCTGGCGGCATCGTAGGTACCAAATAGGTAGGTGCGCAACGCTTGGTTCAGGCTGTCCCGCGAGGACGACACAAAGCTGGTAAGCCCACCGCTGATGAGGTGGTCGAGCAGGGTGAGCGGATGTAGCTCGAAGCTAGGAAAGCTGAATGCGAAAGGCACTCAGCCGAGGCTGTGCGGCACCGCGGCCAGCAGCACGTGGGTGAGCACGCCCGCCAGTTCAACGCCCAGGGTGCCCACCGCGATCCGGCCGAGCCAGCGTTGCGCCTCCATCGCGCTGTGGGGATTGGGAGCGATCACCCGCCAGACGAACGCGCTGACGAAGGCTAGCGTGCCCAGGCTGCCGATTATTCCCTGGGCCAAGAGAACCCAGGAGTTGAGCAAAGTATTCAGCTCGCCCACCGATGACCCCCTGCTGACCGAGACGCTCCCCTCCTATGTCCCCTGGGGGCCGCAGGTTGGACGCTCAGCCGCAGTCAGCCACCCAAGGGGACTCGGCACTGGTCGCGACGATGGTCACCGGCCCGAGATTCACCGCCTCAACCTCCATCTTGGCCCCGAACCGCCCCTGGCTCACCTGGGCGACTCCCGACTGCTCGAGGGACCGGATGAACCGCTCACAGAGCTCGCGGGCGAGCTCGGGCGTGGCGGCGGAGGTGAATGCGGGGCGGTGACCCCGACGGCTGTCGGCGAACAGGGTGAACTGACTCACCACGAGTGCCGACCCGCCGACGTCCCGGAGCGACAGGTTCATCCTCCCGGTGGAGTCGGCGAAGATGCGCAGGCTAGCCAGGCGTTCGGCCAGGTGCCGGGCGGCGTCGGCACCGTCGCTGGGAGCGACCCCCAGGTAGATCAGCAGTCCAGACCCGATCCCGCCTACGACCTGGCCCTCCACCGACACCTGGGCCCGGGAGACCCGCTGGACGACCGCCCGCAACGGCTAGCCGATCGCCTGGAGGCTGCGGTAGATTCGCATCGCCTCCGCCTCCGCCTCGAGGAAGCCGGGCGCATGGTCTTGCATCCCCTGGATGGCAAAGCTCCACCAGCCGGGAGAGCTGGCGGGCCCGGGCAGGGTCGCCCCGCGGTAGCGGGGTGGGTAGAAGGTGATGGTCCCTCCCGGGAGACGCTTGAAGATCGGACCCGACACCATGACGTCGTCGATGCTTTGAGAACCGCTCACCTCACCCTCGACCACCGCCAGCTGGCGCTGCTTGCGGATCGGGTTGTCGGGGTCGTCGATCACCGCTCGCCCCCCCAGGCGACCAGTCAGCTGGAGCAGCCCGAAGTGGATTGCCAGGGCGTCCGTCTCGTCTCCCGCCAAGCGGACGAACCCCGCCCCGAAGATTGGCTCCAGACCCTCTAGCCGAAGGTGCCGCAGGTACTCCATCTCGAACAGTCCGGTGGAGTCATCCGTCGCCAGCCACAGAGGATCCGAGTGCCACGACCTGGTTCTGGCGAACGCCGCCACGGAGCGGCTCCACTCCCTCCCCGCGGCTCGGCCGGGGTTGGTCAGTCGCACGAACAGCACCCGGCCCATCGCTCCTGATTGTATTCCCGGCTTCGGAACCGTCCTTGGGAGAAGGCGAGAGGGAGTGCCCGTACGAGCGCGCGGGTGGAGTGCTCAGCAGGACGTGATACTCGGGCGGAGCCTCGATCCGGACCGGGGACCGCCGAGATCCCAGCAGCAAGAGGAATTCACCTCTACCAGCCCGCTCCAGCCACTCGCGCTGGGAGTCGTCGAGGTCGAACCCCTGCTGGAGCCGCGCGGCGGCTGCCGGTGGTTGACACCCGAGCAGCATCGTTGCCGAGTTGACTGCCATCACCTCACCGGCGGCGCTGCCCAGGAGATCCCCGGCGGACTGGGTGAGCAGCACCAGTGAGCCTTGGTACTTGCGGATGCGTCGGGCCAGCTGGGCCAGCATCCGCTGCAGAGGAGCATTGTCAGAGAGGAGCCCCGCCTCATCGACGATCGCCTGCTTGGGGCCGGGCGCGGACCGAATCCACGACCACAGCCAGTGCGAGATCAGCAGCGTGACGGCGGGCACCCAGGTCGCCGGCAGCTCCCGAAGGCCGACGGCCGCAACAGCGGATACCTCGGGGCCGCGGCCCGGGGTGTTGAAGAGCGCCCCCGGAGTGCCATCCAGCCAAGGCAGGAGTCGGCGGGCCAGCGCATCGCCCGTGTCGCTCCGTCGCAGTCGCGGCAGGCAGTCGGATAGGACCGCAGTCCCCGCCCCGGCCTCGTCGACCGTCCCCCGGACGGCGTCGGAGAGCTCACCCGACTCGGCCGGTGTCAGCTGGCCGCAGAGGAGTGAGGTCAGCTCCGCCACGGCGCTCGGAGCCTCGCCCGGCTCGGCCAGCTCCAGCACGTTGAAGCCGCAAGGGCCTGACTCTCCCAGGGAGAGGTAGTCGCCTCCCACCGCCTCGCACCAGCGACGGTGCTCGTTCTCGGGATCAAGGACGACCGTGGGCACACCCAAACGACAGGCCTCCAGCCCGAGTAGGCCACCGAGGTAGGACTTCCCGCTTCCTGAGGCGGCGACAACCCCGAGGTTGGCGTTGGGCAGGGACGCCTCGTCCCGGAGATCGAGCCAGACGGGAGCCCCGGTCCGAAGGTGGCGCCCTAGGTGCACCGCTCCGTCCAGGTCCCCGTCCCAATCGTCAAGCCAGGGCCAGAAGGTGGCCAGCTCGGCGCTCTGGACGACGCGGGAAGGTCCAAGCGCCCGGTCGGAGAGGAGTGCCGTCCCAAGGCGGGCCTCGCTCTGCGCGCACCAGGCCGGCACGAGATGGCCCCGCAGCGCAACCGCCCGCGCGCGCAGCAGGCGGGCCAACCGGCGGGTCTCATCCCGACTGTCGGCCGCCAGCGTGACCGTCAGCGCCACCTCGAAGAGCTTGCCGGCGGAGTGGGCGATGACCTCCCGCAGGCGGGTTGCCGACTCCATAGCGGCCTCCAGCCGAGGGTCTCCGTCCTCGCCCCTTCGGCTGGCGGCCAACTCGCGCGCCCGCAGGCCAAGCAGGCGGCGGCGGAGGGTTCGGTCGGCCCGCGCGTCGGACCTGGGCCACACGTCCAGGACCAAGTCGAACTCACCGGGGAGGCCGACCAAGGACCACAGCCACCCCGGCCCGATCTCGACCCCGGGCAGGCGCTCGAGCCAGAGCGAGGTGAGATACCGGCCGCCAGCCAGCAGCACGGTCGGCCGCTCTCGCCAGCTGCCCTCCGCCAGCCGAGGGGGCAGGCCCTGGGCGGTGCGCCAGCCCGTGGGCCAGCCCGACCCCCCGTCGGCTTGCGTTGTCCTGGCGCCGGCGATGAAGACCGACCTTCGGAAGCTCGGGCGCTGCTGTTGCTCCATCTCCAGGTGCGCCAGCAGACCAGACCGGAGCTCAGCTCGACGCCGCTCTGCTGCCCCCGAGTCGAGGAGGAGCTGGGCCGGCGGCTCGCGCCGCGAGCACACCAGGAGGCGGGCAGGGCGGTCCAGCTACTCCAACCATGTCGCCAGCCGGGCC
>DATDII010000203.1:0-10119 GCA_036521135.1 Candidatus Dormiibacterota bacterium
GCCTTCTCCCCAAGACCGACGTGCTCCTCCGCCGCCGCGCTCCAAGCCCCGCACCACTCACTCCAAGACTCAAGGCGGCCGGTGACGAGCTGGAAGTCTGAGGGGTCGACACCGTTGACCATGAATCGCGGGCCCCAGTGAGCGAGTGCGCTCTGGATCCGCTCGTCGGGTGGCATCGGGGGAGTCTTGCACACGGTTGCAGGGCACGGCAAGCACCATCGCTCCAGGCAGATGGATGCCTGTCACATCGAGTCGGCGGGACCCACCCGGGCCTGCCACGAGCCGCTGCCGGCCCTCATGTACCACGGTGCATAGTGGAGATGTAGATCATGCAGGCGCTCGACGACTACTCCGTGGTCATGGTTGAGGACACAGCTGGACTGCGGTCCAACTGGCTTGATCAGGTGCCGGCAACCGCGGCCGGGAATTGAGGAGGCGAGGGCGATGGCGAACTTCGCATTGACGCTGGTTCACGGATCCGCCTGGGACGGGTCCATCGGTGCCCGTGAGCAGACGGGTTGGAACGAACACGCGGCCTTCATGGACGGCCTCGTCGAGGCCGGCTTCATCCTATTTGGCGGACCGATCGGCGACCAGCTCAAGACGCTTCACCTAGTCGAAGCTACCGACGAGAGCGAAGTCCGGCAGCGCCTCGCCCAGGACCCATGGGCGCAGGCCAGCCTTTTGGAGGTTGGCTCCATCCTGCCCTGGGCATTGTGGCTCGACTTCCGCAGTCCTGAGAGTGGCCCTGGCTGACAGTCAACTGCCCGGTCTCCTGCTGCCGCGGAACCCGGAGAGAAATGTTCCGAGCTCCCGAGATCCGGCAGTGGGTGACGTTGGAGGCAACTTCGAGCGTTGGACTAGCCCTTCGACCCACTAGTCAGCCGCCGCCAGTTCGTGTGCAATGCTACGGCCGATGGAGCAGCGCATCAGCCTCGTGACCCTTGGCGTCACCGATCTTGCCCGCGCTCGGTCCTTCTACGAGACCCTGGGCTGGCGCAACGGCCGGCAACCCGACGACGAGGTCTGCTTCTTCCAAGCCGGCGGGATGGTCTTCGCTCTGTGGACGGCGCTCGGCGGTCACGGCGCCCCCGGGGTCGAGCTTGCCTACAACGTCCGCGCGCCTGAGGAAGTCCGTGACGTGCTGGCCGCGGCGGAGCAGGCCGGCGGCACGGTTGTCAGGCCTGCCTCCCGGGCGGAGTGGGGCGGGACGTCGGGGGCGTTCGCAGACCCTGACGGCTATGTGTGGGAGGTGGCCCACAACCCGGGCTGGTCGCTCGAAGCGGACGGCACCGTCCGCATCTAGCCCGGTTCGAGCCGGTCCCCCACCGGTGACCGATACCGTGGCTTTGACGCGCCTCCTGGCGCTCAGGCGTCCCTCGTCGCGAGTCCCCACGCCGCCTCTACAGCCGATCGTGAGGTCGTCACATGCAGACTGCTCTTACACCCCCGATCCACCGGGCTTGACGTCCTCGCCCAGCCGGTGAATAATCGTCGCACGGTCGGCACTGCAATCGGTTGTCGTGTGCGTTAGCCAAGCGGGAGGGAACGGTGGGAGCACGGACAGGGTCTGAGCCCAGCCTCGGCTGGATCGGCACCGGCCGGATGGGTTATGAGATGGCCTGGCGCCTGCTCAACCGTCCCTCACCGGTCACCGTCTACAACCGCACCCGGGCCAAGGCGGAGCCACTGCGAGAGTTCGGGGCCACGATCGCGTCCGGACTGCCCGAGCTGGCCGGCTGCGAGGTCGTGTTCGTGGCCGTCAGCAGCTCCGAGGACCTGCGCCAGGTGCTCCTCGGCACCTCCGGGCTGCTCTCGGGTACGGGCCGGCCCAAGGTGGTGGTCGATTTCTCGACCGTGGGTGCGGACGCTTCGGCCGAGATCCGCAAGCAGCTACTGGGCCTTGGCGTGGAGCTGCTGGCAGCGCCGGTCAGCGGCAACCCCAAGGTTGCCCGGGCCGGCAGGCTCACCATGGCCGTGTCCGGTCCCCGGTCGGCCTTTGACTTCGTCGCCGAGCTGCTCAGCGTCCTGGGCAGCTCGGCCACATACGTCGGCGAAGGGGAGCTGGCCCGCTTGGTCAAGCTCTGCCACAACCTCTTCCTTGGCGTGGTCACCCAGTCGCTGGTGGAGGTAACCGTCCTCGCCGAGAAGGGAGGGGTCAGCCGGGAGGCGTTCCTGCGCTACCTCAACGCAAGCGTGTTGGGCTCCACCTTCACCAAGTACAAGACGCCCCAGCTGGTCAACGCCGACTACCGGGCCACCTTCACCACCAAGCTCTTGAACAAGGACTTCGACCTCGGCCTGGCGGCAGCGCGGGAGCTTGAAGTTCCCCTGCCCCTGGCGGCCCAGGTTCGCGAGATGGTGGTGACCCTGGTCAACCTCGGCTTCGGTGAGGAGGATTTCGCCGCCTTGCTGGAGCTCCAGGGACGCAACTCCGGGCTACCGGTGGTCGGTGAGCAGGCCGAGGTACCCGACGGCCTGGACCAAGCCGAATGAACCAACCAAGGAATCCTCAACGCGGCGCCACAGCCCGACAGCGGCTGCGCCACCCCGGCAGGGCCACTCATGGCCACAGCGTTCATGGAGGGACAGGGACATCATGAAGGGCCACTTGCGGCGGCTACTGGCAGCCTGTGCCACGGCGGGACTGATGGGAGTGTTGCTGGCCGCCTGCGGCGGCGGGGCGACCAGCAGCAAGCCGATCGTGATCGGCATCTCTCTCTCCCTCTCGGGAGACTTCTCCGATGATGGCCAGGCCTTCCAGCGCGGCTACGAACTCTGGGCCAGCTACGTCAACAGTCACGGAGGCATCCTTGGTCGCAAGGTCAAGCTCGACATCCTCTCCGACGCCAGCAGCCCGACCCAGGTTGACACCAACTACACCAAGCTGATCACCCTGGACCACGTCGACTTGGTCTTCGGGCCGTTCTCGACGCTGCTGACGGTGCCCTCCTCCCAGATCGCGCACCGCTACGGGTACGCCTTCGTCGAGGGCGCGGGCGGAGCTCCTTCGGCGTTCGCCAAGGGTCTCAACAACATCTTCGACGTGAGCCTGCCGGTGGCCGACTACATGGTCCCCTTCGTCAACTGGATCAAGTCGCTGCCAGCCAGTCAGCGGCCCAAGACGGCCGCCTATCCGACCAGCAACGATCCCTTTACCGAGCCGGTGATCGAGAAGGCGAAGCAGCTGCTCCAGGCGGCCGGGGTCCGGACGGTCTACTCGCAGGTCTTCCCCGCCGAGGACACCGACTACGCGCCGATCGCCCAGAATGTGGCCGCCAGCCATGCCGACATCGTCGTGCTGGGCTCGGTCGACGTCCCCACCGTCTCAGCCTTCATGCAGGCGTTTGAGCAGGATCACTACAGCCCCAAGGCCCTCGTCGCGGCCGCCGGGCCCGACCAGGGCTCGGCCTTCGTCAGCGCGGTGGGTGCTGCCAACACGGATGGCCTGATGGTCCCCGGCGGCTGGTCGGGCACCTACGCCAACGCCGAGAGTCGGGCCATGGTCCGGCGCTACATCGCCAAGTACGGCGGGACCCCAGCTGGGATCAACGCCGACGTCGCCGAGGCTTACTCGGTGGGCCAGGTGGTCCAGCAAGCAATCGAGCACAACAAGAGCCTGAGCAACTCCAGAATCATCAGCTACCTCCACAGCGGGGTCACCCTGAACAGCGTCCAGGGCCCGGTCCAGTTCAACTCCAAGGGAGAGAATGGCAAGGCGGTGGGCTTCATCTTCCAGTGGCAGGGAACCAGTGGTACCAAGTTCAACCAGGTGCTGCCGAAGAGCGACCCCAACTCGGTGAAGATCATCTATCCCAAGCCCAGCTGGGGTAGCTGATTAGTTGAACCTGACCAGCCTTTACTCAGGCCTGATTGATGGGGTCCTGACCGGCGCCGTCTACGCGCTGATGGCCGCCGGTCTGACCCTGATCTTCGGGGTCATGGACATCATCAACATAGCCCAGGGGGTCTTCGTGGTCCTGGCCGCCTACCTCAGCTACGTGCTGGCGGCCCACTTCGGGATCGACCTCTTCCTGGGAATCCTGATCACCATGCCGACGCTCTTCCTGCTCGGGATCGCGGTCGACTGGGCCTTCATCAGGCGGCTCCCCAGCCGCGATCGGACGACGATGTCGATCCTGGTCACCTACGCCGTCGCGATCGTGGTCGAGGGCGTGCTCACGGTGATCTTCGGGGTGAGCTACGTCCAGCTTCATGGCTGGTATGTGACCCGCTCAGTCCACCTGCTCGGCTTCTACCTCCCCTACATCTATCTCTTTGGATTCGGGATGGCGGTGGTCCTGATGGGGGCGATCTACTTCATGCTCTACCGAACCCGCTTCGGCCGGAGCATCCGGGCATCGCTCCAGAATCGCCCCGCCGCCCGCCTGATCGGCATCAACGTGGATCGGGTGGCGACCCTGACCTTCGGAATCGGGGTCGCCGTCACCGCGGCGGGGGGCATGGTCTTCGGGGCCACCACCGCCTTCAACCCCAACAGCGGTTATGACCTGATCTCGCGGCTGCTGTCGATCGTCATCCTCGGCGGCCTGGGCAGCATGGCCGGAGCCATGGTCGCGGCGATCTCGATGCTGGTCGTCGAGGATGTGGTGGCCTCGGTCTGGTCGCCCCTCTGGTCGGAGGTGGTCTTCTTCGCCGCCTTGGTCCTGGTCCTGATGCTCCGGCCCCAGGGTCTCTTCGGGCGCAGCTTCTCCCGCGCCCAGTGAGCTGCCGCCGAGGCCGGCGCCCCCAACCGCGAAGCACTGAGGGGCGGCCGACCTGTGGCCGGATGTGCCCCGATTGAGCCGTTCTGGGTTGCGCGGACCCGGACTGGTCGGGCTCGGGCTCGTCGTCCTGGTCGCCTTTCCCTGGGTCTTCTCTAACCCCACCTACACCACGATCGGGGTCTTCACCCTGATCTACATGACCTCGACCACCGCCTGGAACGGCTTCGCCGGCTATTCGGGATACATCCCGCTTGGCCATGCCGCCTTCTTCGGGACCGGGGCCTACACCTTCGCTGTGATCGCTGAGCAGGACCACCTTGGGGCCGGCTACGGCCTCTTCGGCCTGATCCCGATCGCCGGCCTGGTCGCCGGCCTGGTCGCGATCCCGGTCGGGCTGGTCGCGCTCCGGACCCGGCGCCACACCTTCGTCGTGATCACCATCGCCATCTTCTTCCTCTTCCAGCTGGTCGCCACCAACCTCGGCATCACCGGCGGGTCCTCGGGCCTGCAGGTGGTCGAGCCCAACTGGCCCGGCGCGACCTACGACGACCCCTTCTACTACGTCGCCCTCGGCCTGCTGATCCTGGCCGTGGCCGCTTCCTGGACGATCCGCCGTTCCCGGTTCGGGCTCCAGCTCCTCGCCATCCGGGACGACGAGGCCCGGGCCCGGGGGCTCGGGGTCCGGGTCGGCAGGGTGAAGCTCACCGCCTTTGTCATCTCGGCCATCCCGATCGGGATGGTGGGTGCCGTCTACGCCTACTTTGTCGGCCAGGTCTTCCCCCAGTTCGTCTTCGATCCCCTCTTCGACCTGTCGATCGCCCTGATGGCCTTCTTTGGCGGGCTGGGCACGGTCTGGGGTCCGGTCCTGGGTGGCCTTCTGCTGGAGCCGCTCCAGCAATACCTCACCTTCTCGTACTCCGTCGGCGACCTCTACCTGATCATCTACGGGGTCATCTTCCTGGCGGTGATCCTGCTCATGCCGCGAGGGATCATTCCCTCCGTCTCGGACTGGCTCGCCCGGCGCCAGGGGACGCGGGGGCAGGCCTCGCCCTCGGGCCCGCCACCGCCCGGAGCGGAGGGCAACAGCCGGGCCGGGCCGGTCCAGGCCGGCGCCGAACCATGACGGCCCTGATCGAGGTGGAGAAAGTCTCCAAGTCCTTCGGGGGACTTCAGGCGCTCAACCTGTGTTCCCTGAGCGTGGAGAGCGGCACGGTGACCGGCCTGATCGGACCCAACGGCTCCGGCAAGACAACCCTATTCAACGTGCTGACCGGCTACGAGCAGATCCGCCAGGGCACCGTCCGCTTCCGGGGCGGCCTGATCACCAACGCCTCCCCCGAGCGGGTCTTCAAGCTGGGGGTGGGCCGGACCTTCCAGCTGACCCGGATCTTCCCCCGACTGACCGCGATCGAGAACATGCTGATCGCGACCCAACACCGGGAGGGCTGGCTCGGGAGCGTCTTCCGGACCGCTGCCAGCCTGGGTCCGGAGCGGGCCCGAGCCATGGAGCTGCTGGAGTTCGTGGGTATCGACCACCTCGCCGCCAAGCCGGCGGGGATCCTCTCCTACGGCCAGCGCAAGCTCCTCGAGCTCGCCTACGTCCTGGTCGCAGATCCCGATGTCCTGCTCTTGGATGAGCCGGCGGGCGGGGTCAACCCCTCCTTAGTCAACCACCTCGCCGAGAAGATCCGGGAGCTCAACGGCCAGGGCAAGACCTTCCTCGTGGTCGAGCACAACATGGAGTTCGTCATGGGGGTATGCGACTCGGTGACGGTGATGCACCAGGGAGCGGCCATCATGAGCGGCACCCCGAGTGAGGTGCGGGCCCACCCTCAGGTGCTGGACGCCTACCTGGGCGGCTCGGTCGGCGACGACGATGACTGATCCGATCGCGGTGGGCCAGCCCCTGCTCGAGGTCGAGGACGTATTCGCCGGCTACGGCGGTGGGGACGTCCTCCGGGGGACCTCCTTGACGGTCGCGGCGGGCGAGGTCACCTGTGTGGTGGGGCCTAACGGAGCCGGCAAGTCCACCTTGCTGGCAGCAATCAGCGGGGTGCTGCCCATCCGCTCGGGCCAGATTCGACTCCGGGGCCGGTCGATCGTGGGCTGCTCGCCGCGGGAGATCCTCGGCCAGGGGGTGGTCCAGGTGCCCCAGAACCACTCGCTCTTCCCGGAGATGTCGGTCCGGGCCAACGTCGAACTGGGCGGCTTCATCCTCCGGGACAGTGGCCTGGTGCAGCGACGGCTGGAGCAGCTCCAGGAGTCGTTTCCGCTGATCCGGGAGCGGGCTTCGGCGCGGGCGGGGAGCCTCTCGGGTGGGCAGCAACGCCTGGTCGAGTTCGCGCGCTGCCTCATGCTCGACCCCGCCCTGGTGATCCTCGACGAGCCCTCGATGGGACTCGACCCCAAGACCCGGCGGTCGGTCTTCGACTCTGTCCGAGCCATGCACCAGCAGGGCCGGACCATCCTCCTGGTCGAGCAGAACGCCCGGGCCGGGCTCCGGCTGAGCAACACCGGGGTGGTGATGGAGACGGGTCGGGTCCGCCTCGCTGGTACCGGGGCCGAGGTCCTGGGTCACCCGGAGATCGCCGCCCTATACCTGGGCGGCCCAACGCCGTCGCCGAGCCAGCCGACGCCGGGCTAGTGGTCCGCCGGTTGCGATCGGATGAGTCCGCCTCTGCTGCCCGTCGTGGAATCCCTGAGATCTCCAAAGGGAAAGACGTTCAGCGTGCGGTCAGCCCCCTACCGGAGCGACCGGCAGTCAGGGCAGAAGCGTCGCGCCGTGGGCGGCGTACAGCTGCCGCATGCCCTCGGGGGTGTTGTCAGCCGTGGCGTGGATGGCCTGGATGAGCGCGAACGTACGTGCGCCCATGACCAGCAGGTAGCGGGTCGGGTCCGGTCGCGGGTTCCAGAAGGTGTGGGCGGTGCCGCCTGGCACGATCACCGCACCACCAGCGGAGACCTCGTGAAGGTGTTCGCCGGAGCGGACCGCCAGCATCCCCTCGAGCACATACCAGGCCTCATCTTCGGGGTGAAGGTGCAGCGGCGCTTGGTAGCAGGGCGCATCCCCGACGCTGCCCTGCGCCGTCCACTCGGCCAGGACAAGGCTCGCGCCCGGCGGGGCCAGGGCGGCTTCGGCGAGGCGCTGCGCAGCGACCTCTGGGACGGTCATCACCGGGCTCCTCCGCAACTATCAGCGCCCTTGTCGCCCTCCGATCGTATGACCGCGGACAGTCCGGTGCCAAGCGTTCGCTGTCCCGTGCTGCCGGGTGGGACCGGGTCGCCGCCGCTCCCGGGCGGGACCAGATCCAGGCCCGGGGCAGCCCCGAATCACGTGGCCGAGGTTCCCGTCGGAGGCGCTATTCGGTGCTGCCTGGGTCGAGGAGCAGTTCCGGCTGCTCCAAGTACTCGACCAGGGCGCCGAGGAAGGGGGCGGCCACAGCGCCGTCGAGGACCCGGTGGTCGCAGCTGAGCGTGACCGAGATCACCGGCTCGACGCTGGGCCTGCCCGCCACCGCGACCACCTCGTCACGGATCCGGCCGACCGCCAGCAGCGCGCTCTGCCCCTCGGTCAGAACCGCCTGGAAACGGTCGACCCCGAACATGCCCAGGTTGCTGATGGTGATGCTGGCCGGGGTTGCGTCGGAGGCTGAGAGCTTGCCCGCCTGGGCCCGTTCCAGCATTGACTCACGGGCTCGCGTGAGCTCGGCCAGCGAGAGCAGGTCGGGGTCCCGGATGGTCGACAGCAGGAGCCCCCGCTCGGTGGCGATGGCCAGGGCCACACCGACGCCGTCGCGGTGCTGGATCTGGCCGTCGACCCAGTAGTCGTTGAGGTTTGGAAACTGGCGCAGGGTGCTCCCCACCAGTCGGAGGAGGAGGTCGGTGTAGGTCACCCTGAGCCCGCTCCGCCGGCGCAAGGCCTGGAGCCAGTAGCAGAGCCGCCCGGCGCGCGCGTCCCGGCTCAGGTAGAAGTGTGGTGTCGTGGTCCAGACCGCGGTCGTGTGGACCGCGGTCCGGTGCCGGGCATTGCCCGGCGCAACCCGCACGGCCCCCGCCAGGCGGCCGATGTCGGCGGCCACGAAGGCCCCATCCGGCCCGCTGCCCCCGCCGGGCGCCAGCGTCACATCGCTCTCTCTCGCCAGGCGGCGGGCGAGAGGCGACGCCGCCAGCCGACCCTCCCCCGGGACAGTGAGGGGCGCCGCGGCCTCGGTCGAGCTGGCAGGCTCGCTCGTGCTCTGGGGATCGGCCAGCTCCGGGGGAGGCGCCTCCTCCACAGTGGCAGCAGCGGGCAGCTCCTCGCCAGGTGCCAGCAGCCATGCCATGACGGTGCCCACCGCGACCTCCTCCCCGGGGGCGACCCGGACCCCGCTCAGAGTGCCTGCCGCCGGTGCCTCGATCTCGACCGCCGACTTGTCGGTCTCGATTTCCATCAGAAGGTCGCCGACGGCGACATCCTGACCCTCGGCCTTGATCCAGCGGAGCAATCGTCCCGTCTCCTGGGCCAGCCCGAGGGCCGGCATGATCACCTCAGTCGGCACGGCGCCACCAAGTCACGGCTGGGCATCGGCGCCAGGCATCGCGCCCCGGGCGGTCTCGGCCAGGCCCTCCAGGTTGTTGCGGTGGGACTCGGTCTCGCGGGTGGTTGGCAGGGTCCCCTCGACGGTGTAGTAGCGCTGCCCGGCGACCATCAGCCGCTCGGCCGGGAACCTGGTGATCACCTCGCAGCCAGTCTTGGTCACGACCACCTCCTCCTCGATCCGGGCCGCGGTCCAGCCGTCTGTCGACGGCCAGAACGTCTCAAGGGCGAAGACCATGCCCTCAGAGAGCTCCTCCGGATGCTCGTCCGAGACCAGGTGGCTGAAGATCGGCTTCTCCCAGATCGACAGGCCCACGCCATGGCCGAACTGGAGACCGAAGGCCGCCTCCTCGTCGGCGAATCCGAACTCCTGGGCCCGGGGCCAGACCGAGACCACATCGGCTGTGGTGGCGCCCGGCCTGACCTGGGCGATCGCCTGGTCGACCAGGTCACGGCAGTGCCGATAGGCGTCGACCAGGGCTGGGCTCGCCGACCCCACTGCGAAGGTTCGGTAGTAGCAGGTGCGGTAGCCGTTGACCGCGTGGAGGATGTCGAAATAAGCGGGGTCGCCGGGTCGTAGCATCCGGTCCGAGTAGACATGGGGATGCGGGTTGGCCCGCTCGCCCGAGATGGCGTTGACTCCCTCGACATGCTCCGAGCCAAGGTCGTAGAGGACCTTGGCCACCAGTCCGACGCACTCGTTCTCACGAATCCCAGGGCGGAGCGCCTGATAGAGGTGATCGTAGGCAGCGTCCACCATGGCACAGGCTGTGCTGAGCAAGGTGATCTCGTCCTGGCTCTTGATCATGCGGGCCC
>DATDII010000204.1:0-3172 GCA_036521135.1 Candidatus Dormiibacterota bacterium
ATGACCAGGACGCTAGCCCACCTGCCCTTCCAGATGGTCTGATCGGGGCGGCCGGCGCCAGCCCTCGCTACCGGACCAGCTCGAAGCGATCGACTGCGCCGTCCCCGACCCGGCGGACCCGGCCCTCGGCCTCCAGCTTGAGCAGGTGGGCGAGGACGGTGCCGCGGGCCATGCCCAGGACGGCGGCCGGGTAGGTCCGGTAGAGCCGGGCCACCACCGCGTCGGGGTCGACCGGGCCGTCCTCGAGTTGGCGCAGGATCTGGGCCTCGCGCTCGAGGCGGTGGGCGATCAGATCGCGGATCGCCGCCGGGGCGTCCTCGACCGGCTCGCCGTGACCGGGGCAGAGCCGCCGCGGCTCCAGTTGCAGGACCCGGTCGAGGGAGGCCAGGTAGGCGACCATGTCGCCGTCGGGGGGCACGATCAGGCTGGTCGTGCCCTGGAGGACGTGGTCGCCGCTGAACAGGGTCCGGCTCGACTCGGCGAAGAAGCAGAGATGGTCGGCGGCATGGCCGGGGGTGTGAACCGCGACCAGTTCCGAGGCGCCGACCAGGAGGCGGTCCTGGTCGTGCAGCGGCAGGGTGTTGGCACCCAGGGCCAGGCTATGGTGGACGGCCAGCGGGGCTCCGGCGAGCTGGCAGAGTCGGGCGGCTCCCTCGAGGTGGTCCCGGTGATGGTGGGTGCAGGCGACCATGACCACCCGGCCCTGGCGGTTCGCCACCTCGAGAACCCGCGCCAGATGCCGGGGGTCGTCCGGGCCCGGGTCGATCACCACCGTCTCGTCACGGCCGTAGATCCAGGTGTTGGTTCCAGGGCCGGTCAGAGGCCCGGGGTTGGTGGCCCGAACCAGGGCGACCGGGACCTGATCGGTCACCCTTCTTCCCCATCGGAGCGGTGGATCGCCGCCGGGTCCAGCCCGGGGTAGTGCTCGGCCGTGATCTGGTCCAGCAGAGGCTGGACCCGTTGACGGGGCCAGCTCAGGGAGGCCTCCCAGGCGGCTTTCGCACTTGAGGTCCGGGCCAGGCGTTCGAGCATCCCCCGGGTGGGCGGAAGCAGCTGGGTCTGTCCCTGCTCTGCCTCCCTGAGGGCCGATGCCGGACTGGCCCAGCGGAGACCCTCCAGCTCGCCGGGCAGGTCCGGGCTCGCCTCCTGGCCGGCCGGGAGCCGGGCGAGGAAGAAGCGGGTGTCGAAGATTCGGGGCACGCCCTCGGGGGTGACCCAGTGACCGCAGTAGCGAAGCTCCTCCCAGGCCGGTTCGAGCCCGTGTTCCACCAGGCCCGCGCCAAACTCCTCGGGATGTCCCGCCTGGATCCGCTTGCGGAGCCGGGCCAGCCCTCTCGCCAGCCCGGGCGGGCAGGGGTCTCCGGCCCTGGTCCAGGCCAGGAGGACGCCGCACTCCTCGAAGGTCTCCCTGACTGCGGCGACCAGCAGGGCGACCTCCACCTCGAGGGCGGGAACCGGTGCCGGCCAGGGGGATGTGCGGTCGGCTGGGTCGACTGAGCCCCCGGGGAACACCTCGGCTCCGGGGGCGAAGACGCTGCTTGCGGGCCGGCGCAAGAGGAGGGCCTCAACCCCTGGATCCGGGTCAGCGCCCCCCGGGCGGTCCCGGATTAGCACCACCGTCGCGGCCTCCCGCCGGAGCGTCTCGGTCAGATCAAGCCCGGTCCGCGGTCCGGCATCCTCCCGGAAGCCTCAGGAGGCTACTTCCCCGCGTTCGGAGAAGCTCAGGATCTGCCTTGGGTGGATCAGGGCGAAGGAGCGCTGGATAGTGACCCGCTCGTGGGTCAGCGCGGGCAGCCAGACGGCGTTGAGGTTGCGGACCGGAAGGAAATCGTCGACGCTGCGCTCAAGGGTCTCGCGCAGACTGAGGCGGGGCTCGAGGAAGACCTCGCAGACCAGGGAGAAGGTGTCGATGGTGAGTGCCACCTGCCTTGCGACCTTGGTCTCCAGCAGCGCCCGCCGACCGCCGTGGTCGGCCGCGGCATCGCCGATCGGCACGACCATGAGCAGCGCCCGCTTGGCGACCATGGCCGACTCCTCGACCGTGCTGATCACGGGATAGGTGCTGGCCAGCGGCTCCAGGGTCAGGTGCTGCACCTCGAGGTATTCCGTCATCCGGTTGACCACGTCGGTCAGGCGCAGAGGCGGTACCACCTCGATGTCACCGCTCAGCTTTAAGAAAGAACTGAACAGCTCAACTCTTTCCCAGTTCTCCACGACGCGGCAGTATACGGGAGTGGTCTTGACCTCAGAGGCCGTCTTGTCGAAGTGACGCAAGCTGTCGACCTCGGACGATTGCAGCGAAACCTGGCCAATTCCAAGCTGCGTTTCGACCTTCGCAGCTACGCCCAAGTGGGCAGCACCCAGGACCTAGTTGAGTCCGCCGCCCGCGCCGGGGCGGAGGAGGGACTGGTCGTCTTCGCCGATGAGCAACTGGCGGGGCGGGGTCGCTCCGGGCAGACCTGGACGGCGCCGGCTGGCAGCTCGCTGATGTTCTCCATCCTGCTCCGGCCGCCCAGCGTCAGCGCCGTGACCACCTTGGGGCTGGTCGCCGGCCTGGCCCTGGTGGAGGGGCTCGCGCGTGCCGGCGGCCCCACCGGTTTGCTCAAGTGGCCCAACGACTGCCTCTGCTCCGACCGCAAGCTGGCCGGCGTGCTGGCCGAGTCGCACCGGGGCGCCGACGGGCGCTTCGAGGTGGTGGTTGGCATCGGGTGCAACGTCAGCTGGCGAGGAAGGGAGCTGCCCTCTGGCCTGGCCGACATCGGGACCGCCTGCGACCTGGAAGGCAAGCCGGTAGATCGGACAGCGCTGGCCGAGGCTGTGCTGGATCGGCTGGCGGTCCGGTACCGGGAGTGGGCCGCCGGCGGCTTCACCGCGCTCAAGGTGGAGTGGCTGGGCCGCGCCGCCTGGATCGGGGAGGAGGTCATCGCCTGGCGGCCTGAGGGTATGGCTCGGGGTCGGTTGGCCGGGGTGTCGGACCGGGGCGAGCTGCTCCTCGATGCACCCGGGGGCCGGCTGGCGATCGCCGCCGGCGAGATGACTCGATCAGGGGCTCCCCAGCTTCGCCGCGCGTAGGCCGTCAGTCGGAGACCAGCGCAAATTCGGCCAACGGTAGACAGTCGGCCCGATTGCGGGTGCTGTCGCGGAGTTCACCACGAAGTCGGGCCGCCCGACG
>DATDII010000205.1:0-5703 GCA_036521135.1 Candidatus Dormiibacterota bacterium
ATTGGCGTGGCCGAGCTGCCCCGGGGGGCCTGCCTCGAGCTCCAGCTGATCGCCAGACGCCAGGAGGAGCCCGCCTAGCTGCGGCCCTGGACCAGGCGGGCGACTCCACCCGCGCCGAGCAGGCGCCCCGCGTTACTGACAGGTGGCCAAGGCTCGCGACCGGCCTCCTACACCGATGACCGACCACCACGCGCTCGGCCCCCTGTCCCGCTAGCCAGACCCCAGCGAGTTGCGGACGAGCTTGCCCCGCTGCATCACCAGCTGGACGTGTCGCTCAGGCCGGCTCAGCACCCGGACGTCCAGGAGCGGGTCGGCGTCGAGAACGAGGAGGTCAGCCTGCGCCCCCGGGGCGATCTCGCCGATCTGCCCCTCCATGCCGAGGACCTGGGCCCCCACGGTCGTCGCCGAGCGGATGATGTCGGCTGCTGGCTGGACCTCGGCGCGGAGGGTGAACTCAAAGCTCTGCTCCCGGTGCATCTCACCCAGGAGGTCGCTGCCGTAGGCGATGGGGACGCCCGCCCGGTGGCAGAGCTCGAGCGCCTGCCGGCCGCCCGACTCGACCAGAGGCAGCTTGGCCAGCGCTTCGGCGGCCACCCCCTGCTCCAGGCCGTGCTCGGCCAGAGCGTGATAGGTGACCAGGGTGGGGATGTAGTAGGCACCGTGCTCGAGGAACAGCGGCGGGCTGCTGGCGTCCATGAGGTTGCCGTGCTCGATGGTGCGCACCCCTGCCGCCAGGCCCCGGTTGATCGCCCGCGAGGTGTAGGCGTGGCCGGCGACGTAGATGTTGGCGGCCTCCGCCTCCTCCACCGCCGCGCCTATCTCCGAGAGGGAGAACTGGGTCGCATCCAACCGGTCGCTGGGGGCGTCGACCGCCCCGCTCAGGTAGAGCTTGAGGTGAGAGGCGCCCCGGCGGATCTCCTCCCTGGCGGCCTTGCGGACCTCGGCGACGCCGTCGCAGAGATGGGCCAGGGTCGGCGTGTAGTAGTGGGGGTCGTAGACGATCCGGCCCGGACCCCGCCACTCGCCTGCCCCGCCCGTCTGGGAGAGCATCTTGCCGCCGTAGACGATCCTAGGCCCGGCCAGGTGGCCCTCGCTGACCGCCCGGGCCAGGCCGAAGTCGCAGCCTCCCACGTCGCGCACGGTGGTGAAGCCGCGATCGAGCATCCCCTTGAGCACCCCAGCCGCCCGGGCGGTCACGTAGGCGGGTGACCACTCGGCCATGCCCCAGACGTCCGAGGTGACCACGGTGACGTGGACGTGGCAGTCGATCAGGCCCGGCATCAGTACTGCCCCGCCAAGGTCGAGCCGGGGGACGGAGGCGGCGGGGCGGGCACCTTGCTCGACCGCCCGGATCGTCCCCTCCTCGATGGTGACCGTGCACTCAGGCCGGAGCTGCCCCGTCCTAGGCTCGAGCACCGAGGCGTTGACGAACGTAAACCGATCGCTCACCCGACGATCCCTTGGCGGCTTCCGCCAGGCCGAGGGGAGGCCTCCTGCCTGGCACGTTCGTCACCGCCGGGACCCGTCGCCGGCAAGGCCAACCGGTCGACGATGATCACGGAGCGCACCTCTCATGGCGACTTCGCGGCCACCTGGCCTAGCCCGAGACACTAATAAGGTCCGCCCCCGGGGAGGATGGCACCAGGCAAGCTCGATTTACCGTTTCGCCTTCCCATGGTAACCTTCAGCCTCGATCCGGCTATCATTGATGGCCGAACTTCGGCATGGGGAGGGGATCCAATCGGGAGCTGGCGAGGAGGAGCCTTGGTGGGGATGCCGCCTATATCCTATAGGCAGCCCGGCCGGGCTGCCCCCGCGTCGGCGGTGGTTCCGGAGCGGCCCGGTGGCCCCGTCTCGGGGATCGGCGGGCCCAGGCACGATCAGTAACAGCGGCGGCCCAAGAGCCGTCCTCGGGGGAAGCAGCCATTGAGCTACAGGCAATGCAAGCGGCAGGATCCGACCACGTGGGGGAACGCACTGTGAGATTTGGTAACCGGACTTCGATCAGACGGATAGCCGGGGTCGCGGCCGCCGCCGCCCTGGTGATAACCGCCCTCGGGAGCATCACCACCCAGGCCAAGTCGTCAGGCGGTGGGGTCGTCTCCTTCGCCGAGCTGGCGGGCACGCCGCCCACCTACATCTCTCCGCTGATGAGCGCTGAGCACGAGTCCAACGCCAACCTCTACCAGTTCTCCAACTTCATGTACCTCCCCCTCTACTGGTTCGGTGGCGACGGCCAGCCCAAGCTCAACAAGACCTTGAGCGTCGCCAACCCGCCCGTCTTCAGTGACAACAACACGGTGGCGACGGTCACCCTCAAGCATTGGGTCTGGTCGAACGGCAAGCCGATAACCGCCCGCGATGTCATCTTCTGGATGAATCTGCTGAGCGCGGTCACCTCGCCCAACGCCCCGTCTGTTGGCAGCGCCAGCAATCCCGGTCCGGGCTGGTTCGCTTCAGTGCCGGGAGGCTTTCCTGAGAACGTGGTCAGCTACACCCAGACCGGGACCTACAGCCTCCAGTTCAAGATGAACGCCTCCTACAATCCCACCTGGTTCCTCTTCAACGAGCTGAGCCAGGTCTACCCGTTGCCCCAGCAGGAGTGGGACAAGGTCTCGGCCAGCGGGCCGGTCGGCAATTACGACACCAGCGCTGAGACGCGCACCACCATCGCCGGCACCAGCCCCGCCTCCTACATCCCGGCAAACGCGGGAACGGCCAACAGCGGCGCCCTGGGCGTGGCGGTCGTCCTCAACAACGAAGCCTCGAACGTCAACACCTACGCCAGCAATCCCTGGTGGAAGACGGTGGACGGACCCTTCAAGTTGGCCCAGTTCACCTCCGACGGCTACGCCAAGTTCGTGCCCAACAAGAACTACTCGGGCACGCCCAAGCCCAAGCTGAGCGCCTTCGTCGAGGAGCCGTTCACCACCAACCTGGCCGAGTTCAACGCGCTTCGGAGCGGGTCGATCACCATCGGCTACCTTCCCAGCGAGGACTACGGCCAGAAGAGCTCGCTCGAGAAGAACGAGAGCTACAAGCTCAATCCCTGGTACCTGTTCGGCTTCGTCTACGCCGGGCTGAACTTCACCAGTCCCACGGTGGGACCGATCTTCCGCCAGCTCTACTTCCGCCAAGCGCTGCAATCGCTGATCAATCAGAAACAGTGGATCAAGCAGTTCAACGACGGCCAGGGGACGGTCAACAACGGGCCGGTGCCGACATTCCCGCCCAACAACGCGGACGAGAGTCCGCTCGAGGCCCACGGTCAGGTCTACCCCTATGACCCGACCAAGGCCGTCAACCTGCTCAGGTCGCATGGTTGGAAGGTGGTTCCCGGAGGCACCACATCCTGCGTCAAGCCGGGCAGCGGCACCGGTGAGTGCGGTGCAGGAGTCAAGGCAGGACAGCAGGCCACCTTCACCATGGACCTGGCCTCGGGCAGCCAGGAGGCGACCAACGAGATGGACGCCTACCAGTCGGACCTCACCTCCAAGGCGGGGATCGGGCTGACCATCCATCAGGAGCCGTTCGCCACCGTGATCGGCACCATGGACGCCGGTTGCACCTACTCAACGCCCTGCTCGGACTGGGACATGGCCAACTGGATTGGTGGCTGGAGCTACGACCCCGACTTCTTCCCGACCGGTGAGGAGATCTTCCAGACCGGCGCGGGCAGCGACGTCGGCGACTACTCCAATCCCACCAACGACGCCAACATCATCGCCACCAACAAGGCATCCAGTTCAGCCGCCGAGCACGCCGCGCTGGTCAAGTACCAGAACTTCCTGGCGGTGAACCTGCCCGGCCTCTACCTGCCCAACGTTCCCGAGCAGTTCACCATGTACAAGAGCAACCTCAAGGGGTTCCTGCCCCAGGACGTCTACGACATCCTCTATCCGCAGGACTACTCCATCGGTTGATTCCGATTCGCTGACACCGCGGCTCTGACCCCAGCCGGGTCGGGGTCACGGGCGGGGGTCCGGCCTCAGGGCCGGGCCCCCGGCACGCCTCCGCCTGCCCCTGCCACGCCCAAAACCACCGGGGGAATTGACTGGATGCGCTTGACGATCATCGGGGCCGGGGCGATCGGCGGCACCATCGCCGCGCACCTGATCCGGGCCGGCCACGAGATTCTTCTCTGCGACGCCGACGCCGCCCATGTCGACGCCATCAATCGACAGGGGCTGACCATCGAGGGCCCCGTCGAGAGCTTCACTGTCCCCGCCCAGGCGATCACCCCCGACCACCTCCCCGAGCGGATCGAGCGGGCCGCCATCGCCGTCAAGAGCCACCACACCGCGGTCGCGGTCGAGCCGCTCCGGCAGAGGCTCGACCCCGACGGCTATCTGGTCAGCTTCCAGAACGGCCTCACCGCCGACATCCTCGCCGACGCGGTCGGCTGGGAGCGCCTCCTGGTCAGCTTCGTCAACTTCGGCGCCGACGTGCTCGGCCCGGGGCGAATCATCCAGGGCAACATCGGCACCTTCCGGGTCGGGGAGCCGCGCCAGGCGGGCATCAGCGCCCGGGTCGTCGAGCTCGCCGCCGCCCTGCCCTATGCCGAGCCGACCGACAACATCATGGGCTACCTCTGGGGCAAGGAGGCCTATGGGGCGATGCTCTACGCGGGCGCCGTCTCCGACCTCTCGATCGCCGACTCGCTCGAGGATCCCCGCTGGCAGCCGCTGATGCTGGCGATCGCCCGCGAGGTCCTGGCCCAGGCCCCGGTCGAGCCCCAGGCCTTCGACGGCTTCGACCCCAAGGACCTGGAGGGCTCGCTGGCCCGGCTCGTGACCTTCAACCGCACCAGCGCCAAGTCCCACAGCGGGATCTATCGCGACCTGATGGTTCGCAAGCGCAAGACCGAGGTCGACGACCTCCTCCGCGACCTCCGGGGCCCGCTCACTACCTTCGCCGGTCGCCTGATCCAGGCGATCGAGCGGGGGGAGCGCACCTGCGAGGTCGCCAACCTCGAGCTGCTGGCGGCGTACGAGCGGGCGGGGCGGTCCGGCCGCGCCCTCCATGCCGTGGTCCAGCTGATCGAGGCGCCCAGGCGCGCCCCGACCGGCCCCCTGCACGGGCTGCCGGTCGCGGTCAAGGACCTGATCGACGTGGCCGGCTGCCCCCGGGGCAACGGCAACCCCGAGGACATGGCGGGACCGTCCGCCGTGAAGGACGCCCCGGTGGTCCGGGACCTCCGGGATCTGGGCGCCGACGTGTTCGCCACCACCGCCCTCCTCGAGTACGCCGCGGGGGCGCTCCATCCCCAGGTGCCAGAGACCCTCAACCCCTTCCGCCTGGACCGCACCGCGGGCGGCTCGAGCGGCGGCTCGGCGGCCCTGGTCGGGGCGGGCGTCTGCACCCTGGCCCTCGGCAGCGACACCGGAGGCTCGATCCGGATCCCGGCGGCGTACTGCGCCGCGGTCGGGCTCAAGCCGTCCTTCGACCTGCTCTCCACCGAGGGGGTGCAGCCGCTCTCCCCCTCGCTCGACCACGTCGGGCTGATCGGCCGGGATGTAGCCGTCGTCGCCCGGGCCCTCTCCGCCCTGGCCAAGGTCGAGGTGCCCGATCCGCCGCTGCGGCTCAAGCTGGGCTTGGTCGCCGAGCACCTGACCGGGCTCGAGGATGAGGTCGAGGCGGCCTTCCGGCAGAGCCTGGAGCAGCTGGCAGCCGGCGGCTGCTCGGTAGCGGAGGTCGACGGGC
>DATDII010000206.1:0-19808 GCA_036521135.1 Candidatus Dormiibacterota bacterium
TCAGCCCGATGCTGGCCCGGGCGGTACGCGATTGGCACTAGTTAGAAGATGACGGTGCGCATGCTCCCGATCCGCTGGAACCCGGTCCGCTCATAGACCCGGATGGCGACGTCGTTGAAGTCGTTGACGAACAGGGTCACCCACTCGGTCTCGGCCAGCAACATGTGGCAGAGGGCGGCCATGGCCAGGGTCGCCCGACCCTGGCGGCGGAGGGCGGGGTTGGTCCACACCCCCTGAAGCTGGACCGCGTCCGGGGTCACCGAGGAGCACTCAGCCTTGAAGGCGACCCGCCCCCCCTCCATCCAGACGTAGAGGCGCCCGCGCCGGATCAGGGCGAGCACCCGCTCCCGGTACCCGGCCGGGTCCACCGTCATGGGGTCGAAGCCGACCTCCTCGAGGTGCATGGCCGCGCCCGCCTCGACCAGCTGGTCGAGCTCGTCGGTGCGAGCCCGGCGAAGCGGCGGGGGATCGGCGGGCGAGGGCACCACCGAGCTGCTGTCGAGGGCGTAGTGAGGCTGGTCGGACCGGAGCGTCCGCACCTCGGGCAGCCGGGGGGCGAGCTGCTCCTGGAGACGGGCCACCTGGTCCCGGGGGCCGACCATGAGCTGGATCCAAGGCAGGTGGGGCCGGAGGGCCCGGGCGAGGGCGTCCAGGTCCCCGGGGGCGGGGGCCCAAGGCACGACCAGAGGGCCGTGCATGACGATGCCCCGGAGGCGGCGCTGGGTCGGGTGCTCGACGCCGAGCAGGGACCCCTGGCGGAGCGCCCCCTGGCGCACCTCGCTGCGCAAGAAGACTGTCTCGAGGGGACTTTCCGCCAGGCAGGCCTCGACCAGAGCGGAGTCGGACGCCCACAGCTGCCGCGTCCGGGGCTGGCGGTTCAGGGCCCGCCGGAGCATGCCAGGATTATGAGGGGTTTAGGCGCTCATCTCCGGGCTCGGCGAGCGGGTCTGGTGGAGTCGGAGCCCGACCACCAGGATCCACAGCAGCTCGAGGCCGAGGAAGAGCCGCTCGTAGAGGCCGTCCAGGGTGTGGGCCTGGAAGTGAGTGCGGCCGAGCAGGAGGAGCGGGATCACAGCGATCAGGGCCAGGGCCAGGGCCGGGCCGGCGAGCGGCTGCAAGCGGGGCAGCTGGCGAAAGTTGACCGCGAGCACGATGGTGCCGACCGCGACGGCGAGGAACGCCACCAGGGCCAGGGTGAGGTGGATCCCCCCCGAAGTGGTCACCGGGGTCCCGGGTGGGTTGTCGGGGAAGAAGGCGAGCAAGCCTGAGGCCACGCCCCAGACGGCGATCAGCCCGATCCCCCAGCGCAGGCGGGGGCTCCCGCCGAGGCGGAGGAGGGCCGCCGCCAGGAGCAGGGACAGGACACCGCGAATCAGGAAGTTGACGTCCATCAGACAGGAGTAGGGGCCGACGCCGTAGTCGCTCTCCGCTCGGTGGAGCAGGCTCAGGTCGGGACGGAGAAAGGCCAGGGCGACGTCGATGGCGACGTAGATGACGACGCCGGTGCCGGCCCAGAGCCCGAGCTGGGCCGGGTTGAATCGCCGCTCGCCGCCCGCTGTCGCCGCGGTCACCTGCACGCCGATCCCTCCCCGGTCCGACCGCCCCCACTGCGTGGGGTCGCCGCCGGCGCCGGTCTGGGTCAAGCCTATCAGTCATCACTGGGTACTGTCTACGTTGTTGACTAAATCGCCGCAGCCGCTATCCTCGGTGGGTGAGCCCCGCTGCCCGAGCCCATCTGGTGGTGCTGCTGTCGCGTGGCGCCGGCGCCTACCGCACCACCGTCCGGCGCACCCTCGACGAGCGCGGCTTTGCCGACGTGCCCCGCTCCGGGAGCTGGCTCCTGACGGCCCTGGTCCGCGCCCCTCGCACCGGTGGGGAGCTGGCCGTCCTGCTGGGCACCTCCAAGCAGGGGCTGAGCCGGCTCAGCGACGCCCTGGTCGAGCGCGGCTATCTGCGCCGGAGCCAGGACCCGACCGACCACCGCCGGGTCCGCTTCGCCCTCACCCCCCGCGGTCGGCGGGCGGCGGCCTGCGTCTCCCAGGCGGTCGGCCAGGTGGACCGGACCCTGGAGCGGCGCGCGGGTCGGGAGGCCACCGAGCGGGCGCGCCAGGCGCTGGCCATGCTCTTCTCGAGCGCCGACCCAGCCGAGGAGGCGCCGGAGTAGGGCCTAGGCGGAGGGTTCGGGCTCGGGGAGCAGTCCCGCCGCGTAGCGGAAGTCGGCGAAGTAGGCCCGGGCGGCCCGGTCGATCAGCTCGGGGCTAAGCTCGGCCGGAACCCCGAGGTAGCGGGCCGTGCTGATGATCTGGTCCACCAGGTCGCGGGGCTGGCAGCCCCGCAGCGGCCGGGCCCGGGGCTGGTAGTGGGTGGTCAGCAGGTAGTCGACGGCCTGGGCGTCGTAGGCCAGCTGGCGGTGCCGGCAGACCTGGCTGAAGATGGTCCGGAACTGCTCCGGGGTGGGATCGCCGACCAGGGCCTTGTAGCGGACCCGGCGGAGGAAGGCCTCATCCACCAACTCCGAGGGGTCGAGGTTGGTCGAGAGCAGGAGGATCGCCGCGTAGGGGACGCTGACCGTGGTCCCGGCCCGGGCGATGTTGAGGTGGTCGACGCCGGTCTCGAGGGGAACGATCAGGCGGTTGAGGATCTCCCGAGGCGAGATCATCTGCCGACCGAAGTCGTCGACGTGGAAGATCCCGCCGTTGGCCTTGACCTGGAGCGGGGCCTCGTAGAAACCGAGGACCCGGTCGAAGGCCGGGTCCAGCTGCTGCGAGCGCAGCTCCCCTCCGGTTCGGACCACCGGCCGGTAGACCAGCGTCCATCTCCGGTCGTGGACTATCGGAGGTCCCTCGACCGGGCGGTGGTGCACCGGATCGAAGACCCGGACCACCTCGCCGTGGACGTAGAGGGCGTGGGGGATGAAGATCGGGTTGCCGAGCACGGCGGCGCAGGAGTCGGCGATCGAGCTCTTGCCGTTCCCGGGTGGGCCGAACAGGAAGAGGGCCTGGCGTCCGGTCAGCGCCGATCCGACCACGTCCACCACGCTGCTGTCGAGAACCAGGTCCCCCAGCGCCTCTGCCATGGCGCTGGCGGACAGCCCGCCCGTGTCCGAGGCCAGGCTTCTCGCGCTGGCGAGGTAGTCCGCGATC
This sequence comes from Candidatus Dormiibacterota bacterium, assembly GCA_036521135.1. Taxonomy (GTDB): domain Bacteria; phylum Chloroflexota; class Dormibacteria; order Aeolococcales; family Bog-877; genus Bog-877. The sequence goes on from DATDII010000206.1 coordinate 3,144, forward strand.
GGGACCGGTGCCGGCCCGGCGTACTGGCTCAGCTGCAGCACCTCGCGGGCCCGCTCCCGGCCGCTGGTGCTGAGGAGGTACTCCAGCCCCTCGGCGAAGTCCTCGGTGTGCTCGAGCGGGGCGCTCCGGGCCCCGCTGGTGCCGCAGAAGCTCTCCTTGGTCAGGAAGTTGATCGCCTCCGCGGTGACCGCCCAGGGCAGGCAGACCAGCTGGCCCAGGTCCCGGCCGAGAAGGTTGCCGTTGAAGTAGAGAACCTTCAAGACGAGGTCGCAGATGAAGGAGAAGGGCAGCCCCAGGTCGGCCAGCGTCCGCGGCGGCGGCGGGCAGAAGGCGGGTCCCTCGGGACGCGCCACCACCGGCCTTGTCCGGGAGGCTGGCGGGGGCGGGGCGGAGCGGCGGGCAGGCTGGGTGGTCATGGGTGGTGCTAGCGCAATCTAGCGGCTGGGGCTCCCCGGGAGCTTGCCGCGAGCCGGACTTGGCCGTTTCGCCGCTCCCAAGCGGCGGGGATGCCCTGCTCCGGGACCGCTCCGGTCGGGGGCGGCGGGATGCATAAATATGCAATCATCTCCCGAGATGGTCGGGCACAGCGATCCGGTGCGGGTGGCGGTGGCGGGCGCCACCGGATATGCCGGCGCCGGATGTGTCGCTCTGCTCGAGGCTCATCCCGAGGTAGCGCTGGTTGCGGTCGCCTCGCGGTCGCAGGCGGGCCGGACGCACGCCGAGGCGTACCCGGGCTCGAGCTGCGAACTGGTGCTGGTTGAGTCCATCAACGCTGAGGATTGCGACGTCGTCATTACCGCGTCGACGGCCGGCGCCGCCGCCCGCGAGGCGGGTGCCTGGCTCAGCCGGGGAGCGCTGGTGATCGACGTCTCGGCCGACTTCAGGCTCAGGTCGGAAGCGGAGTTTCGCCAGTGGTACGGGTTCGAGCACCCGGCACCCGAGCTCCTGTCCCAGGCGGTCCTGGCCCTGCCTGAACTGCTCCCGGAGGCGATTCAGGCCGCCGACCTCCTGGCTCTGCCTGGATGTTTTTCCACCGCGGCCGTGCTCGCCTGCGGCCCGGCGGCGCTGCACCGGCTGGTCGAGCCCGAGGTGGTGGTGGACGGCAAGACCGGCATCAGCGGGGCGGGCCGGTCCGCCTCGGCCGACTACCTGTTCACCGAGCTCAACGAATCGGTCAAGCCCTACGCCGTCGCCGGCCACCGCCACTCACCCGAGATGAAGCAAGCCCTGAGCGACCTCCAGGAGGCCGAGTTCCAGGTGACCTTCGTCCCCCACCTGGTTCCGATGACCAGGGGAATCCTGGTCAGCTGCTATCTCCGGCCCCGCCCCGGGGTGACCCTGGAGCAGCTCCGGGGTGTCTATCGCGACCACTACCGGGAGCAGCCCTTCGTCCGGTTGGCGGAAGTGCCGGTCCCAACCAAGCTGGCCTGGAACACCAACCTCACCTGGATCACGCTCGAGGCCCAGGGCCCGTACGTGGTCATCTCGGCGGTCCTGGACAACCTCGGCCGGGGCGCCTCGGCCCAGGCGGTCCAGGTCCTCAACCTGCGGCTCGGGCTCGACCCGAGGGCGGGGCTTACCGGGGCGCCGCAGTGGCCCTGAACGCTCCCCAGCTGGAGGCTCCCCCCAGCGGGGTGACCGCCGCCCGGGGCTTTCGCGCCGGCGTGGCTCCGGCCGACGTGCGTGGTGAGGGCAACCCACGCCCGGACGTGGCCCTTCTGCTCAGCGACTGCCGGGCGGCGGCGGCTGGGGTTTTCACCCAGAACCGGGTCAAGGCGGCCCCGGTCGTGGTCAGCCAGCTCCACCTGAAGCGGGGCGCCGCCCGGGCGGTGGTGGTCAACAGCGGCAACGCCAACGCCTGCACCGGCGCCCAGGGCCTGGCCGACGCCCTGCGCATGGTCCAGACCGTGGCCGACCTGGTCGACTGCCCCCCGGGCGAGGTCCTGGTCGCCTCCACCGGCGTGATCGGGCGGCACCTGCCCATGGCCCGGATCGGCCCGGCTATCGAGGTGGCCGCCGGGAGGCTGGACCCGGCCAATGGCCAGGCCGCGGCGGAGGCGATCATGACCACCGACACCCGGCGCAAGGAGGCGGTGTCCAGCTTCCGCGTTGCCGGCGTCACCCACACGGTCGGGGGCATGGCCAAGGGCGCGGGCATGATCCACCCCGACATGGCGACCCTGCTCGCCTTCGTCACCACCGACGCCAGGATCGCGGCGGAGCCGCTCGCCGACCTGCTCCGGGACGCGGTCGGGGCCAGCCTCAACACGATCAGCATCGACGGCGACACCAGCACCAACGACTGCTGCCTGGTGCTGGCCAACGGCCAGGCCGGCGGTCCCGAGCTCGAGCCGGGCCGGCCCGAGAGCGCCCTTTTGGCCGCGGCCCTGCGGCAGGTCCTCGAGGATCTCGCGGGTCAGATCGTCGCCGACGGGGAGGGGGTCACCAAGACCTTCTCGGTCCGGATCCTGGGAGCGGCCGACGCGGGCCAGGCGGCCCTGGCCGCCCGGACCGTGACCAACTCGTCGCTGGTCAAGACCGCCATCCACGGCGGCGACCCCAACTGGGGCAGGATCCTGGCCGCGGTCGGTCGCAGCGGCGCCGACCTCGCCCTCGATCGCTGCCGGCTCCGGATCGCGGGACAGGAGCTCTTCGCGCTCGGCCGGCCGACCGATCAGCCGCTCGACCAGTTGGCGACGGCCCTCCGCCAGCCCCAGATCGCGATCGAGATTGACCTTGGGGTGGGGAGCGCCGAGGCCTCAGCCCTGGGCTGTGACCTGAGCTCGGACTACGTGAGGATAAATGCCAGCTACTCAACCTGATCTCGAGCCCGCCTCCGACCACGAGGGTGCCCTGAAACGGGCCCAGGTGCTGGTCGAGGCCCTTCCCTATATCCGCCGCTTCCAGGACCAGCTGGTGGTGGTGAAGCTGGGCGGCGCCGCGATGGACGAGGGGCCAGCTCGGGACACCGTCCTCCAGGACCTGGTCCTGCTCCGATTCGTCGGGCTCCGGCCGGTCCTGGTCCACGGCGGCGGCAAGGAGATCACCGCCCTGGCGGGCGCGCTCGGCCTGACCACCCAGTTTGTCGACGGCCTCCGCGTTACCGACGAGAAGACGATGGAGGTGGCCAAGATGGTGCTCACCGGCAAGATCAACCCGGACCTGGTGGGCTCGATCCACCGGCTCGGGGGGCGGGCGATGGGACTCTCGGGCGAGGACGGGCCCTGCATCCTGGTGCGGCGCCAGGCGGGCCCCAGGGGCGAGGACCTGGGCCAGGTCGGCGAGATCCAGGAGATCAACTCTGAGCCGGTCCTGGCCCTGACCGACCGAGGGATGATCCCGGTCGTCGCCTCGGTGGGCCTCGGTTACGACGGGCTCTCCTACAACGTCAACGCCGACACCGTGGCGGCGGCGCTGGCGGCGGAGCTGGGGGCGAGCAAGCTGATGCTGCTCACCGACGTGCCTGGGGTCCGCGACCTGGCTGGCGAGTTCCAGAGCCGGCTGACGGTGGCGCAGGCCGAGGCTCTGGCCGCAGACGGCGCCGCCTCGGCCGGGATGATCCCCAAGCTGAAGGCGGCCTGCGCCGCCGCCAGGGCGGGGGTGACCGTGCACGTCGTCGACGGGCGCCAGCCCCACTCGATCCTGCTCGAGCTGCTGACCGAGGCCGGGGTCGGGACCATGATCGACGCGGTGGCCGCCGATGGCTAGCGGGGGAGCGGTCGCTGCCCAGGAGCTGGCCGACCGGGTGCTCACCGGCTACTCCAACCGGGTGCCCGTCACCCTGGTCCGGGGGCGGGGGTGCTACGTCGAGACCAGCGACGGCCGCCAGCTCCTCGACCTTGTCGCCGGGATCGCCGTCAACGTCCTCGGCCACTGCCATCCCGAGGTGGTCGCGGCCGCCACCGAGCAGCTCCAACGCCTGATCCACAGCAGCAACCTCTACTTCACCGAGCCCCAGCTCGAGCTGGCCCTCCGCCTCACCGAGACCGCCTTCCCGAGCCGGGTCTTCCTCGGCAACAGCGGCGCCGAGGCCAACGAGGCGGCGATCAAGGTCGCCCGCAAGTGGGGGCAGGTGAACCGGGGCGGCGCGTACCACATCCTCACCCTGGAGGGCGCCTTCCACGGGCGCACCCTGGCGACCCTGGCGGCGACCGGGAACGCCCACCACGGCGACCCGTTCCAGCCCCTGCCGGGAGGGTTCCGCCAGCTGCCCAAGGACGACATCCAGGCAGTGGAGCTGGCGCTCCAGGACCAGGACAGGCCGGCGGTGGCGGTCCTGGTTGAGCCGATCCAGGGTGAGGCCGGGGTGTTCCCGCTCGGGGACGACTACCTGCGCCAGCTCCGGGCCCTCTGTGACCGGTACCAGGCGCTGCTCATCCTTGACGAGGTCCAGAGCGGCATGGGCCGCACCGGGACCATGTGGGCCCACCAGCAGGCGGGCATCGTGCCCGACATCATGACCGTGGCCAAGGCCCTGGCCGGCGGGCTCCCCCTGGGCGCCGTCCTGGTCGGGCCCAGGGCCGACGTGCTGGCCCCGGGCGACCATGGCAGCACCTTCGGGGGCAATCCGGTCGCCTGTGCCGCCGCCCTGGCGGTGCTGCGGGTCCTCGGGCGGGACGGGCTGCCGGCCCAGGCGGAGAGGCGGGGCCAGCAGCTGCGCTCCCGCCTCCTCGACCTCAGGGAGCGGGACCTCCCCATCGCCGAGGTGCGAGGCCAGGGCCTGCTGCTGGGGATCGGGCTGACGCTGCCGGTGGCCCAGGGCGTCGCCACCGCCGCCCTCGAGGCGGGGCTCCTGGTCAACGCGATCGGGGACTCGACGATCAGGCTGGCGCCTCCGCTGATCCTGGGTGAGAAGGAGGTGGACCTGGCCGTCGCCGGACTGGAGCGCGCACTCGCCGTGGCCCAGGCCGGGGGGGCCTCCAATTGAGTGCCCCGATCGCCCGGGAGTCGCGCCAGTCGGCGATCCTGGACGTGCTCCGGACCAGCCCGGTGCAGACCCAGGCCCAGCTCGCCCAGGAGCTGCGCCGGCGCCGCATCAGCGCCACCCAGGCGACCATCAGCCGGGACCTGCGCGAGCTGCAGGTGGCCCGGGTGCCGGCCCCGGGGGGCCCGCGCTACCTGCCCCCGGCGGAGGCCCCCGATCCCGAGGGCAGGCTGGTCGCGGCGCTCAGCTCCCAGCTCCGGAGCCTGGAGGTGGTGGGCTCGATCCTGGTCCTGCGCACCCAGCCCGGGGGCGCGCCGGTTGTCGCCGCCGCCCTGGACGGCCTCGGCCTCGAGCAGGTCGCGGGCAGCGTCGCCGGCGACGACACCATCTTCGTCCTGGCCCGGAGCCCGGGCGGCGCCAGGTCGGTCGAGGCCCGGATCAACCAGGCGCGGGAGCGCGGCGCGAGATGGGGATGAGCCGGGCTCGGCGACCCGGCCAGGAGATGCCGTGACCCGCCCCCGCTGCGTGCTGGCGTTCTCGGGCGGGCTCGACACCACCGTCGCCGTGCACTGGCTCACCCACAGCCGCGGTTTCGAGGTGGTGACTCTCTCGGCCGATTTGGGCGAGGCGGTCGACGCCGAGGTGATCCAGCGACGGGCCCTCGGGGCCGGGGCGATCGCCGCCCACGTGGTCGACGCCAAGGAGCTCTTCGTTAGCAACTTCGTCTGGCCGACCCTGCAGGCGGGTGCCCTCTATCAGGGGGTCTATCCCCTGGCGACGGCCCTGGGCCGGCCCCTGATCGCGCGGCTCCTGGTGGAGGTTGCCCGGGAGGTGGGCGCCTCCGCCGTCGCCCACGGCTGCACCGCCAAGGGCAACGACCAGGTCCGCTTCGACGTCGCCGTCGGGGCACTCGCTCCCGGGCTCGAGGTGGTCGCACCCCTGCGCGAGTGGCGGATGGGCCGCAGCGACGAGATCGCCTATGCCGCCGAGCACAGTCTCGAGGTCACCGCCACCCAGGCGACCCCCTACAGCGTCGACGCCAACGTCTGGGGCCGGAGCGTCGAGACCGGGGTTCTCGAGGATCCATGGCTCGAGCCGCCCGCCGACGCCTTCGCCTGGACCGTCGCGCCGGATCAGGCTCCCGGCCGGGGGCAGGAGCTGCTGATCGCCTTCGAGGGCGGGATCCCAACCCAGATCGACGGTCGCTCGCTGGGATCGGCCGAGCTGGTGGCCGAGCTCAACCAGCGGGCAGGCGCCGAGGGGATCGGCCGTATCGACCACATCGAGGACCGCCTCGTCGGGATCAAGTCGCGCGAGGTCTACGAGGCGCCGGCGGCGGTGGTCCTCGGCTTCGCCCACCGCGCCCTCGAGTCGCTGGCGCTTTCCCGGGACGTCCTGCGCTTCAAGCGCCTGGTCGCCGACGAGTGGGCCCAACTCACCTACGACGGACTCTGGTTCTCCGCGCTCCGGCAGAGCCTGGGCGCGTTCGTGGCGTCGACCCAGGGCTACGTCACCGGCGAGGTCAGGATCCGGCTGCGCCAGGGCGCGGTCACCCTCTTGGGGCGGACCAGCCCGACCTCCCTCTACCGCCGGGACCTGGCCACCTATGAGCTGGCCGGGGACAGCTTCCGGCACCAGGCCGCGGAGGGCTTCCTCACCATCTTCGGGCTGCCGCTCCGGACCCAGGCTGCGGTCCAGGGCAACCTGCTGGAGGAGTCCCTCCCCCTCCTGCCCTCCGTACCGAGGGGGATCGCCAAGGGAGAGGAGGGACGGTCGGACCAGGGTGAGCAGGGCAGCTGAGCCCAGGGGCGGGCCGGCGGCCCCGGCCCCGGGGCCGGCCTGGAGGGGAAGGCTGCCCGGGGGAACCGACAAGGCGGTCCAGAACTTCACCAGCTCGCTTCCCGGCGACCTCGAGATGGCGGCCCAGGACCTGGCCGGCTCGCTGGCCCATGCCCGGGCTCTGGCCCGGGCCGGCCTGCTCGACCCAAGGTCCCTGGCCGCGATTGAGCGCGGCCTGGCCAGAATCGGGGGTGAGCTCAGCTCGGGCCGCTTCAAGTGGCTCCCCGGAGACGAGGACGTCCACATGGCGGTCGAGCGCCGGCTGGTCGAGTTGGTCGGCGAGCCCGGCCAGCGCCTCCACACCGGGCGGAGTCGCAACGACCAGGTCGCCCTCGACCTCCGACTCTGGTGCCGGGCTGCGACCGCCGACCTGGTCCAGGCGCTGGCCACGCTGCAGGCGGTGCTGGTGCGCCGAGCAGGCCAGGAGCGCGGAACACCGGTGCCGGGATACACCCACCTGCAGCGGGCCCAGCCGGTCCAGCTCGCTCACCACCTGCTCGCCTACTTCGAGATGCTGGACCGGGACCAGGGACGGCTGCGCGACCTGGACCGGCGAACCGACTCGTCGCCGCTTGGCGCCGGGGCGCTCGCCGGCAACACCCTCGACATCGATCGGTGCCGGCCCGCCCGCGAGCTGGGCTTCAGCCAGGTCAGCCGCAACAGCCTGGATGCGGTCTCCGACCGCGACTTCGCAGCCGAGCTGATCTTCGCCTGCGCCCTGGTCGGGATCCACCTCTCCCGCCTCGCCGAGGACCTGGTGATCTGGAACAGCAGCGAGTTTGGCTTCATCACCCTGCCCGACCGCTGGGCGACCGGCTCCAGCATCATGCCCCAGAAGAAGAACCCCGACCTGCTCGAGCTGGTCCGGGCCAGGAGCGGCCGGCCCGTCGCCGCCCTGGCCGGGATCCTCACCGTGCTCAAGGGACTTCCCCTCAGCTACGACCGGGACCTCCAGGAGGACCGGACCCACCTCTTCCCCGCGGTGGGCTCGGTCAGGGAGTCGGTGGAGGTGCTCGCCGGGCTGCTCGCCGTCGTCCACTTCAACCGCGATCGGATGGCGGCTGCGGTCGCCGACCCCGGGCTCCTGGCGACCGACCTCGCCGAGCGGCTGGTCCGGTCCCAGGTGCCCTTCCGGCTGGCCCATGGCATGGTGGCCAAGATGGTCAGGGAGGCCGAGTCAGGCGGGCTCGACCTCCGCCAGCTGGCGATCGCCTCCTGGCAGCGGCTCGGTCTCTCGTCGGCCAAGGAGGCGGAGGGACTCTTCGACCCCAGGCAGTCCCTGAGCCAGCGCGAGCAGCCAGGCGCCCCTGGGCCCGAGCGCACCGCCGCCGCGCTCACCAGCGCCCGGGCCAGGGTCGCGGCGCACCGCGCCTGGGCCCGGGCGCTCAGGCGCCGCCTGCCCGCCTGAGAACGCGGCTAGTTGTTAGCATCGGGAGAGCCTTGGTCGTCGGGGATCAGCTGCTAGGAAGATGTACCGCAAGCTCTATTTGCCGCTCGACAACTCCGACCACTCGGTCGCCGCGTCCGAGGTGGCGATCCGGCTGGCCCGGGCCAGCGGGGCCGAGATCGTGGGCGCACACGTCTACGCTGCCCGCCTCCACGACTATCGCTTCAAGCAGATGGAGTACACCCTCCCCGAGGAGTACCAGGACGAGGCCGAGCTCGAGCGCCAGCGCAAGATCCACGACAGTCTGATCACAACCGGGCTCCAGCTCATCTCCGACTCCTACCTCGACGAGACCCAGCGCCGCTGCCAGGAGGAGGGGATCCCCTTCACCCCCAAGACCTTCGACGGCAAGAACTGGGAGGTCCTGGTCAAGGACATCGGCGAGTCCGACTACGACCTGGTCCTGATGGGCGCCTGCGGGCTGGGCCAGGTCAAGGAGACCCAGATCGGCACCTGCGTCGACCGGGTCGTGCGCCGGGCCCACCGGGACACCCTGGTCGTCCGCCACCGCGAGGGGCGGGAGCCACTCCAGGGCCCGATCGTGGTCGCCGTCGACGGGTCGCCCCAGTCCTTCGCCGGGCTTCGGACTGCGCTCGAGCTGGGCCGGATGCTCGAGCTGCCGGTCGAGGCGGTGTCGGTCTACGACCCCTACCTCCACTACGTCCTCTTCAACGGGATCGTCGGGGTGCTCTCGGAGAAGGCGAGCAAGGTCTTCCGCTTCAAGGAGCAGGAGGCGCTCCACGAGGAGATCATCGACACCGGGCTGGCGATGATCTACTCCTCCCACCTCAAGGTGGCCAGGGAGGTGGCCAAGGCAGAGGGGGTGGAGCTGCCGATCACCCTGCTCGACGGCAAGGCCTTCGAGCAGGTGCTGCGCTACGTCCGCGAGAAGGATGCCTCGCTGCTGGTGGTCGGCCGGATCGGGGTCCACTCGGACCAGGGGATGGACCTGGGCGGCAACACCGAGAACCTGCTCCGCCTCGCCCCCTGCAGCGTGCTCCTCTCCTCGAGCACCTATGTGCCCCCGATCGACGTCCGGGGCGCGGCCGCGGTGGTCTGGACCCCGGAGGCAGACTCGGTGATCGAGCGGATCCCCTGCTCGGCCCAGGGGCTGTCGCGGACCGCGGTCCTGCGCTGGGCCATGGAGCGGGGCCACTCGATCATCTCCCAGGACATCGTCACCGCGGCCCTTGGCGACATCCTCCCCCCCGAGGCCTCGCTCGCCATCGGCGTGCCGGTGCCGGCCAGCAAGGGGGAGGACCTCGACTTCGAGGTTCACGTCTGCCGCGACTGCGGCTACACCGCTCGCGGGGTCCGGCCGGTGAGCTGCCCCGTCTGCGGCGGAGCTGCCGACCAGTTCTCCGCGGTCGACCACCGGGGCCTGATGGCGGCCGCCGCCCAGGAGGGCGAGGTCACCGAGGAGGTCACCTTCGACAACCGCAAGATCGGTTGGTCCAACGACGCCCGGATGCTCCTCCACGAGATGCCGGCCGGCTACCTCCGGCGCCGGATCAAGGCCAAGGTCGAGAAGGTGGCTCGGACCAGGCGGCTCACCGTGGTGACCCTGCCGGTGGCGGCGCCCCTGATCGAGCCCGAGCTGGGGCGGTCGGCCAACGCCCAGCCCCACCGCACCCCGCTCGAGGGCGAGCTGGCCGGGGTGGCCACGTCCGCCGGGACCTCGGCCGGGTTCGACCAGGCGACGGCGCCGGAGGAGGGCGTCGACCGGGCCCTGCTCACCTACGCCTCGGGAGGGGTGGGGGGAAGGTACATCCCCCGCGAGGCGTCACCGACGATCGCCCGGCTCCGGCCCCGAGGGGAGGGCACCACCCCGGGGTACGACCAGGCCTCGCAGGCGTCGAGTCCAGCCGGAGACCCTAGCGGCGAATCGGAGGTCGCGGCCCGGTGCCCCTTCCCGGGAGCCGGGGAAGCCCTGCGCGACGTGGCTGAGTCGGGGTCGAAGCCGCAGCCCTAGAGGTCCCGACCGGGGTCGCTCACTCCCCGTCGTCTGGATCCGCTACCGGCTGCGAGAAGTTGCCGAGCAGGGACGGGCTGCCCTCTTCCCAGGAGAAGATTGCGGCGCAGGCGGGGCACTCGAGGTCGGCACCGGGATCGTGGTCCTCGGGAGCCAGCAGGGATGCACCGCAGGCCGGGCAGCGCAGCGTCGGGGGCGGGGCATCGCCGGCGTCCCGGGCCCGGGCGGCGGCCGCCGCCGCCAGGTCGATGGCCACCGACTGGCACTCGGTGCAGCGGAAGGTCGCCACCTTGTCCTGGTGCCCGAGGTAGCGGCCGGTGCTGTCGACGAAGACGGGGGCACCGAGGATCTCGAAGCGACCGCCCTGGCAGCCGGAGGGGCAGACCAGGTGCCGGCCCCGGGGGGCCACCTCAGCCCTCCCCCGAGGTGAAGTTGGGCCGATGCCACCCCTCGGTGCCCTCGCCCGCCCGGAGGATGTCCCAGTAGAGCTCGTCGAGGTCGGCCTGGGTGAAGAGGTCGGCCACCCGGGCCCGCAGCCGCGCGGCGCCGGCACAGCCCTTGATCGCCCAGACCACGAACTTGCGGCTCAGCCGGACCCCGCGCTGCTCCCCGTGATGGCTGACCATTGCGTCCCAGTGGCGCTTGGCCAGGCGCAGCCGAGCCTCGAAGTCCGGATCCGGTCCCGGCTCGCCCCGGCGGAGCTGGCTGACCGTTTGCTCGAGGAAGTTCCAGTCCCCGAGCATCCCCCGGGCCACGACCACCCCGTCGACCACCCCGGCCTGGATCCGCGACTCGATCTGGCCGGTGTCACGGACATCGCCCGAGCCGAGCACCGGGATCCGGCCCACCGCCTCCTTGACCCGAGCGATCTCGTCCCAGTCGGCGAAGCCCTGGTACTTCTGGCAGCGGGTCCGGCCGTGGACGGTGACCGCGGCCACCCCCACCTCCTCCAGGGCATGGGAGAGCTCGGGGGCGTTGATGCTCTGGTGGTCCCAGCCAAGGCGCATCTTGGCGGTCACCGGGACGTCGACCGCGCGCACCATCGCCTCCAGGACCGCGGCCGTCCGGCTGATCTCCCGGGCCAGGGCTGCGCCCGAGCCGAGCCGGACCACCTTGGGCACGGGGCAGCCCAGGTTGACGTCGACCAGGTCGGCGCCCAGGGCGACGCAGATCTGGGCCGCATCGGCCATCAGCTGGGGGTCGTTGCCCACCAGCTGGGCGGCCACCGGGCTCTCCTCCGGTCCCAGGTCAAGGAGCCGGGCGGCGACGTCCTCGGGCGCCCGGACCAGCGCGGCGGCGGCCGTCATCTCGGTGCAGGTGAGGCCGACCCCCATCTCTCTGGCGAAGGCGCGGAAGGGCCGGTCGGTGATCCCGACCATGGGCGCGATGAAGATCGGCGTCGGCAGCGCCAGGGTGCCGATCCGAAGGGTCTGGGTCCGGGCGGCCGGGACGGTCGCGGTCAGAGTCAAGGGCTGAGCCTCCAGGGCTGGGGCTGCCAGGGGGGACTGTCCGTCCCCGCCCCATGATCCAGGAAGTCGGCCGGTCTCGCTGGCGGCCTCAGAAGAGGTGGCGGAGGAAGGTGACCATGCTGATCAGAACGACCAGGCCGAAGAGCGCGATCCAGATCAGGCAGCAGGCGGCCGGGAGGGTGCAGCAGAACCCGGGCAGCCAGCGCCCGGGGCGGTTCCTCGGGAAGGCCTGGCGGTAGCGATAGCGGCGAGCCACCGGAGGATGATCTCACCCAGGGGCAGGGCCCTTCCGACGACGCCGATATAGTCGGCAGGTGGCGGGTGCCGCCCGTCCATCTCGGAGGGAACCGACTTGCTGCTCGCCATCGACGTCGGCAACTCCAACCTGACGGTGGGGGTCTTCGCTGGGTCCGAGCTGAGTGCCCATGGTCGTTTCACCACCAGGCGGGACGCCACCCCGGACGAGCTCGGGGGCCAGCTGCTCACTTTCCTCAACCAGCGCCAGGTGTCAGGCAAGGTCGACGCGGTCGCGATCAGCAGCGTCGTGCCCAGCCTGAACCAGCCCCTGGCGGAGATGGCCCGCAGCCACTTCGGCGTCGAGCCGCTGCTGGTCGGGCCCGGGACCAGGACCGGGATCGAGATCCACTACGACCCGCCCCGCGACGTCGGGGCCGACCGGATCGTGACGGCGGTCGGGGTGCACCACCGCTATGGTGGCCCCGCGATCATGGTCAGCTTCGGGACGGCAACCGTCTTCGACGCCATCGACGCCCAGGGCAGCTATCTCGGCGGGGCGATCGCCCCCGGGCTCCAGCTCTCGGTGGACGCGCTCTTTGCCCGGGCTGCCCGGCTGCCCCGGGTCGACCTGGTGGCCCCCGGCCGGACCTTGGGCCGGACCACGGTGACCTCGGTCCAGGCGGGGATCATGCACGGCGCCGCAGCCCAGGCGGAGGGGATGATCGCCCGGATCCGGGCCGAGGTGGAGGGTGACCCCAAGGTGGTGGCGACGGGCGGACTGGCCACCCTGGTGGCGCCCTTGGTCAGGGGCGTGGACCATATCGACCCGCTGGTGCTGCTCGAGGGGCTCCGGGTCCTGGAGCAACTCAACCGGCCCCCGGCAGATAGTCGCCCTTAACAAAAAAGGGCGCCCCCCGAAAGGGACGCCCCGAGAGGGGGGGGCGAGGTTGAGAGCCCGGCGATCGCATCTCGCTGGACTGGCCTTAGCCTAGCACCGATCCTAGGGGTGGGCAAATTCCGAAGTGGTGAAGGAACCGACACAGGAATGTGGAGGAAGACCGAGATCCACCGCAGTTGCCAGAGCGGCCGGTCCGCATCCCGGTGGCGCTCGCCGGGGACTAAACCACCGCCGGATCCCCTCGCGACCCCCCTGCCGGACTTGCCGACGGCGCGGGTGTTCGGTAGACTTCGCATCCCCGGCCCCGCCGCTCAAGGGCGCGCGGGCGGTCGGAAGTCGCCCCGGCTGCGGCCGGCAAGGAGCATGTGAGAGAAATGCAGGAGAAGCCGGTACTCCTTACCCAAAAGGGTCTTGAGAAACTCCGCGAGGAGCTCGACCATCTGGTCAACGAGCGCCGCCCCGAGATCGCCCAGCGGATCAAGACCGCCAAGGAATTCGGCGACCTGAGCGAGAATGCCGAGTACGAGGACGCCAAGAACGAGCAGGGCTTCGTCGAGGGCCGCATCCTCACCCTCGAGCAGATGATCCGCAACGCCAGCCTGATCGAGACCGACGACCACCACGACGGGTCGGTCCAGCTCGGCTCGTCGGTCAAGGTCAAGGACGAGTTCGGTGAGACGACCTACACCATCGTCGGACCGGCCGAGGCGGATGCCGGCTCCGGGCGCATCTCTCTCGAGTCCCCGGTCGGCAAGGCGCTCCTCGGCCGTCGCACCGGCGAGAAGATCAAGGTCGAGACTCCGGGCGGCGCCCGCCAGGTCCAGATCCTCAAGGTGGCGTGAGCCAGCCGCCGCCCTCGGGCGGTAGGGCGCTGGCGGAGATAGTCGCCGAGCGCAGGCGCAAGGCGGATCTCCTGCAGCGGTCAGGAAGGCCGCCCTGGGGCGCGGACTTCAAGCCGACCATGAGCTGCGCCGAGGCCGCCCGCCTGGCCCCGCCGGTCGGGGAGGTGGGCGAGGAGGCCCTGGTCGCGGGAAGGATCCTTGGCTTGCGGACTTCGGGCGGGATCGCCTTCGCCGACTGCAATGACGCCAGCGGCAGCCTCCAGTTGCTGGCCCAGCGCGACAACCCGGGAGGGGACCTGGTCGAACAACTGGAGGGGCTGGACCTGGGCGACATCGTCGGCGCCGAAGGCAGGCTCACCCGGACCAAGCGCGGTGAGCCCTCGCTCAAGCTCGGCCGGCTGACCATGCTCGCCAAGTCGCTCCGCCCGCCTGCCGCCAAGAGCCGGGTCCGGGTCGAGCAGCGCTACCGGCGCCGGTACCTCGATCTTCTCTCCGAGCCGAGCCAGAGGGAGATCTTCCGGCATCGAAGCCAGATCGTGGTGGCTCTCCGGCGGCTCCTCGACGAGCGTGGATTCCTTGAGGTGGAGACGCCCATCCTCCAGGCCATCCCCGGCGGCGGAGCGGCCCGTCCCTTCCGCACCCACCACCACTCGCTCGACACCGACCTCTACCTTCGGGTCGCCATCGAGCTCTACCTGAAACGCCTCCTGGTGGCGGGATTCGAGCGCGTCTACGAGCTCGGGCGCACCTTTCGCAACGAGGGGCTCTCTCCCCGCCACAACCCCGAGTTCACCCTGCTCGAGGCGTATCAGGCCTACGCCGACCTGGAGGCGATGAAGGAGCTCTGCCAGGAGCTGGTCACGGCCGCCGCCAAGGCTGCCCCGAGGACTGCCGGAGGGGCCCTGGAGGATGGGGCGATCTCGCTCGAGCCGCCGTTCCCCTCCCAGACCATGTCCGAGCTCGTCCACCAGCTGACCGGGCTCGACCTCGATCGGATCTGGGCCGAGCCGGCGCGGATGGTCGAGGAGGCGGCGAGGCTCAACGTCGAGGTGGCCCCGGATTCGCCCTCGGGCCGGGTGCTCTACGCCATCTACGAGCAGCTGGTGGAGCCCAACCTGACCGGGCCCGTCTTCGTCACCCAGTATCCGATCGAGGTCTCGCCCCTGGCCCGGCGCAGCCCCGACCCCCGCTTCGTGGAGCGCTTTGAGCTGGTGATCTCCGGCCGCGAGGTGGCCAACGCCTTCGCCGAGCTGAACGACCCGGTCGACCAGCGCCAGCGCCTGGAGGACCAGGCCCGGCAGCGGGCGGCCGGGGACCTCGATGCGCAGCCCTTCGACGAGGACTTTGTCGAGGCGCTCGAGCACGGGATGCCGCCCGCCGGGGGCATCGGGATCGGGGTCGACCGCCTGGTGATGCTGGTGACCGGCACCGACAACATCCGGGACGTGGTGCTATTCCCGACTCTGCGACCCCAGTCCGGGAATGAGGCGGTCGACCCGAACCGGGGTCCGGCTCCGGCGTCCCCATAACCTTGTAGCGATGCTCGCCCTCAGCTTCATCCGCGAGAATGCCGAACTGGTCCGGGAGGCGGCGATCCGCAAGGGCGAACCGGCCCCGATCGATGAGATCCTCCGCCTCGACCGCGAGCACCGCCGGCTCCTCCAAGAGGAGGAGGCGGCCCGGGGCGAGATGAACTCCCGCTCCGGGCGCCTCGATCGGAACCAGGTCGAGGCCGTCCGGGGGGAGCTGGGTGAGCTCAAGGCCCGGATCCAGCACCTCCAGGAAGCCCGCCGAGAGACCCAGGAGCAACTCGCGGCGCTGCTCCTGCTCGTGCCCAACCCGCCCCACGAGTCGGTGCCGGAGGGGACCAGCGACGATGACAACCAGGTCGTGCGCACCTGGGGCGAGCCGCCCCGGTTCGACTTTCCTCCCCAGCCCCACTACGAGATCGGCGAGCGACTGGGGATCTTTGACTTCGAGCGGGCGGTCAAGGTCGCCGGGAGCCGATTCGCCGTGCTCCGGGGCGAGGGAGCTCGGCTCGAGCGCGGGTTGACCCAGCTGATGCTCGACATGGCGACGCGGGAGCACGGCTACACCGAGGTCGCACCCCCCTACCTGGTCAGTCGCGACTGCATGGTCGGCACCGGGAATCTGCCCAAGTTCGAGGAGGATGCCTTCCACGTGGTCGAGGGCGATCGCTTCCTGATCCCGACCGCCGAGGTTCCGGTCACCAACCTGTACCGGGACGAGATCCTCTCGGCGGAGCAGCTCCCGATCCGCCACGTCGCCTGGACCCCTTGCTGGCGGAGCGAGGCCGGCGCGCCGGGCAAGGACACCAGGGGATACATCCGCATGCACCAGTTCTCGAAGGTGGAGCTGGTCAAGTTCGTCCGCCCGGAGAGCTCACTCGCCGAGTTGGAGCAGCTGGTCGAAGATGCCGAGTCCGTGCTCCAGGCGCTCGGGTTGCACTATCGGGTGCGTTTGATGTGCGCCGGAGACATGGGCTTCGCCCAGTGGAAGAAGTACGACCTCGACGCCTGGGCGCCCGGGCTCAACCGCTACCTGGAGGTCTCCTCCTGCTCGGCGTTCGGGGACTTTCAGGCCCGCCGGGCGGGTATCCGCTTCCGCACCGGCACCGGCAAGCCGGAATTCCTGCATACCCTCAACGGCAGCGCCCTGGCTTTACCCCGGACCCTCGACTGTGTCCTCGAGACGTATCAGACCGAGGCAGGCACGGTCTCGATCCCAGAGCGACTCGCCGGCTATTTGGGGGGTCTTCGCGAGATATCGTGACCACAGCGTTGGGTGGAACCCGGCCGGGACGGGAGGTGACCCAGGAGGGATGGCAGAGTGGTTGATTGCGGCGGTCTTGAAAACCGCTGAGGCGGCAACGCTTCCGGGGGTTCGAATCCCTCTCCCTCCGCCACTTTTGACTTCCAATCGACCCTAGCGAGGGTCTTTTAGAGTGTCCGAAGAGATCCCCGGTTTAGCCAGAGTGTCGCAAAATTGTGGGATTCAAATCTCACTAAGGAGAGTT
>DATDII010000207.1:0-13289 GCA_036521135.1 Candidatus Dormiibacterota bacterium
CACCAGTCGCGGCGCTCCTGGTACCAGCGCACGGTCCGGGCCATCCCCTCCTCAAACCCCAGGCTCGAGCTCCAGCCGAGCGCCTCCGCCCGGCTGCTGTCGAGGGCGTAGCGACGGTCGTGGCCGGGACGGTCCAGGACCGGCTGGATCAAGGCGGGGTCCTGCCCGGTGAGGCGTAGGATCGTGGTCGCGACCTCAATGCCACTGATCGGCCGATCGCCCCGGCCGAGGTTGTACGCCTCGCCTGGGGTGCCCCGCGCGAGCACGGTGGCGATCCCTCTGGCGTGGTCATCGACGTGGAGGTAGTCGCGGACGGCGCTGCCGTCGCCGTAGAGGGGCAGGGGCAGCTGCTCCAGCGCCTGGGTGATGAAGAGGGGCACGATCTTCTCGGGGTACTGGTAGGGGCCGTAGGTGTTCGAGCCCCGCGTCAGCACCACCGGGACGCCGTAGGTGGCGTGGTAGGCGAGGCAGAGCAGGTCGCCGCTGGCCTTGCTGGCGGAGTAGGGCGACCGGGGCCGGAGGGGATCGCTTTCGCGGGAGCGCTCCGGGGCGGGGACGTCGCCGTAGACCTCGTCGGTGGAGACCTGGAGAAAGCGCTGGTGCTGGGCCAGCCGGGCCGCCTCCAGGAGCTGGTGGGTGCCCTCAACGTCGGTCCGGATGAAGGAGCCCGGGTCGAGGATCGAGCGGTCGACGTGGGTCTCGGCGGCGAAGTTGACGATGCAGTCGACGCCGCCCGCCAGCTCGCCCACCAGGGCGGCGTCGCAGATGTCCCCCTTGACGAAGCGGAACCCGGGCTGGTCCTGGACCGGTTCCAGGTTCTCGAGGTTGCCGGCGTAGGTGAGCTTGTCGAGCACGGTCACCGCCAGGCCTCGGTTCTCGCCAAGGAGCAGGCGCACGAAGGCCGAGCCGATGAATCCGGCCCCTCCCGCCACCAGAAGCCGCCGCGGGAGCGCCTCGCTAAGCGCCGGCTCGAGGTCGCCCGCTCCCATCAGATGTTCTCGATCGACCAGTCGAAGGCGATCCGGGGATCGTTCCAGGCGATCCGGCCCTCGTCCGGGTCGGTCGCCTGGTAGGGCTCGGTGACGTAGTAGCAAAGGAGCACGTCGCGGAGGTCGAGGGCCTGGTAGCCGTGGGCCACCAGGGGCGGGATGGCGATCATCTTGGGCGAGTTCTCACCAGCGATGACCACCTGGGTCTTGCCCGCGGTGGGCGACCCCGGGCGCAGGTCGACGAGCACGACCCGGGCGTTGCCCCTGACGATGTCCCAGTAGTCCCACTGGCGCTTGTGCCAGTGGAAGGCCTTGATCAGCTCAGGTGGGTTGCCTCCCCGGGCATAGGCGAGGGAGCGGGACATCTGGGCGAAGCCGTGGTCGGGCAGGAAGGGCCGGCCCTCGTCGTCACGGTCGCCCCGCTTCAGCTGCTCGAGGAAGTACCCGCGCTGGTCGACGTGAACCTGGAACGACTTGACCATCACCCCGTCGATCGGGCCACGCCGCGCCAGCGGGGGCACCGACCGGAGCCCGTCAAGGACCGTCTCCATCTCGGTCGTGAGCGCCTGCCAGGCCATCAGCCGCTACCTCCCAGCCTGCTCAAGAGAGGCTGACCCGCGAGTGATCGCCGAGGACCAGCTTGTGGGCCCGTGGCCGGGTCTCGCTGCGCTCGATCACCACGTCGCGGCCAATCAGTGAGTCCTCGATCTTGCCCACCCCCCGGATGGATGTGTTCTCCAACACTATCGAATGCTCGATCTCGCTGCCCTCGACCAGGACGTGGTGGTAGAGGGCGGTGAACGGGCCCACGAAGGAGTCGACGACCCGGGTGTGGGCACCGATGATGGCGGGGCCCCGGATGGTGCTCCCGACCACCTGGCTGCCCTCCTCGAGGATCACCTTGCCGATCAGCTTGGAGTCCGGGCTGGCCAGCCCCGCCCTCTGCTCGGGGAGCATCTCCAGGACCACCCGGTTGCACTCGAGCAGATCGTCCATCTTGCCGGTGTCGATCCAGCGCCCGGTGACCACGTGGGCGGTCACCCGGCGACCCTGGTCGATCTCCCACTGGATCGCGTCGGTGATCTCGAGTTCGCCCCGCGGGGACGGGCTGATGGCGTCGACCGCCTCGAAGATGCCGGCCTGGAACAGGTAGACCCCGACCAGGACCAGGTCGGACTTGGGTTCGCTCGGCTTCTCGGTCAGCTGGACCACCCGACCGCCGGCCAGCTCGGCAACCCCGAAGCGCTCGGGATCAGGCATCTGCTTGAGCAGGATGAGGGCGTCGGGGCGCTCCGTTTGGAACTGCCGGACGACGTCGCTGATGCCCCCTGGGATGAAGTTGTCACCGAGGTACATGACGAAGTCCGACCCGGCCAGGTAGTCGCGAGCGATCTGGACCGCGTGGGCCAGCCCGAGCGGGTGCAGCTGGGGGATGTACTCCACCCTCGCCCCGAAGCGGGAGCCGTCACCGACCGCCTCCCGGATCTCGGCCGCGGTGTCCCCCACCACGATACCGATCTCGGTCACACCGGCCTCGACCAGAGCCTCCAGTCCGTAGAAGAGGACGGGCTTGTTGGCGATGGGAACGAGCTGCTTGGCCCCGGTGTGGGTGATCGGTCGCAGCCGAGTGCCCTTGCCCCCGCTCAGCACCAGGCCCTTCACGGCGGTCAAGGCTACCAGCCTCCCGCGCCGATCTCGGCCATGGCTTCAGTAGGCGTGGCGGTGGAAGAGGAGCCGCCAGGGGGTGAGCAGGAGGATCTTGAGGTCGAAGCTGAGCGACCAGTTCTCCACGTAATAGATGTCGTAGAAGATGCGCTCCTCGATGCTGCTCGCCTGGCGCAGGTCGTTGACCTGGGCCCAGCCGGTGCAGCCGGGTTTGACCCCGAGCCGCTCGCGGTAGCGGGGCACCGTCTCCGCGAACCGGCGGGCGAAGAAGGGACGCTCGGGGCGGGGCCCGACCAGGCTCATCTCACCCCTTAGGACGTTCCAGAGCTGGGGCAGCTCATCGAGGCTGTAGCGGCGGACGAAGCGGCCGACCGGGGTCCGCCGCCGGTCGCCAACCTCGGTCATGACCGGGCCCAGGCCGAGCTCGGCGTCCTTGATCATCGAGCGCAGCTTCCAGACCTGGAAGGGTCGGCCGCCCCGGCCGAGCCGCTCCTGGCGGTACAGGGGTGAGCCGGCCGAGGTCAGGGAGATGGCCAGGGCGCAGATCGCCACAAGCGGCAGGGCCACGATCGAGAGCAGCAGGGTCGCGACCACGTCGAAGCCTCGCTTGACGGCCAGGTTGAGGCCGACCAGCCGGTTGGGACGGAGCCCGACCAGGGGCAGCCCGGCCACCTCCTCGGTGGTGGCGGCGCTGGTCATGATCTCGAGGACGTCGGGCACGACCTTGACCGCGGCCCCCGCCGCCAGGCAGTCCTGAGCCAGCTCCAGGACCCGGTCGTGGCCGACCCCGCTCAGCGCCAGCAGCACCGTGTCCGCCCGCTCACGGACGACGAGCCGGCCCAGGCCCAGGTTCAGATCGAAGCTGGGGACGTCGTCGGTCGGAGGGGCGGCGGCCGGGCGTTCGGAGTCCGTCGTCACCCGGCCGACGACCTGGTAGCCGAACTCGGGGAACATCCGCAGGCGGCGGAGGAGGAGCTCGGCCACCGGGCCACCCCCGACCACCAGGACCCGGATGCTGCCCCAGCCAGAGCGGAGCAACATCCCCTGGGCGAGCCGGATCAGGGCCCTTTCAAAGATGAAGAGGAGCAGGGCCGCCAGCGCGGCGTCGGCCAGGACCAGCCTGGAATAGGGGAAGCCCCGGTAGAGGCCCTCCAGAGCCAGGGCCACGACCACGAAGAGGGCGACCGAGCCGGCGGCACCCAGGATCTCGTCGACGAAGGCCTGGCCCAGGCTGACCCGGTAGCGCCCGGTGAAGGCGAAGGTGAGGACCCAGAGCCCGGCCACCACCGGGACCGCCAGCAGGTAGGCGTCGAAGCGGGGAACCTGGTGCCCGGGGATGGGGACCCCGGAGAGGTAGAAGCGGTACTGGTAGCCGAGCAGGGCGCCGCCAGCGACGGCGAGGGCGTCGCCCAAGACGCGCAGGGCCAGGATCGGCCAGAGCCGGCGCGCCCGGCCGCGATCGGCTCCGAGGACCCCGACGGAGCGCAAGAGGGGCTCCGACTCAGCCACCACTGTCGTCCACCACAGGGAGATGGATGCGCCGGCCAAGGCTGGAGCGGATCGTCCGCAGCTCGGCCAGGGTGACCCCGCCGGTGACGACCAGGGCGCCGAGGTAGATCAGGCCGGCGAGGACGGCCACGAAGAAGACGTTGAGCTGGGCCAGGAGCCCCATCACCCCCGCCATCAGGGCGCCCGAGACCAGGATCGGCACCAGCGGGCCGGCCCAGGGCAGGCGGTACTCGAGCCGGCGCCGGACCATGAGACAGCCTGCCACCAGCAGGAAGACCTCCGTGATGACGGTGGCCCAACTGCTGCCAAGATAGCCGGTCGCCCGGGGGAAGATCGGGATCAGGATGAAGTTGAGCGCCACGTTGACCACGATGCTCAGCACCGAGAGGATGACGCTGTCCATCTGCCGGTCCATGGCGCCGAGCCCGAAGACGAAGGTGCTGTTGACGAACATGAAGACGATCGCCAGGGAGAGGATCTGGAGCGCCGGCGCCGACTGGGGATAGACCCTGATGAAGGGGGCGCTGAGGATGGCCGCGGCCCCGAAGCCGAGCACCACGGCGAAGGGCATGGCCAGCGCCGCCAGCAGCCGGATGGTGGCGGTGTAGGCTTGGCGCATGGCGGCGATCGCCTCCAGGTGCACCACCGAGAGGGTGGGGAAGACCGCGTTCATGATCGTCTGGGGCACGAACGAGAGCCCGTCGAGGAACTTGTAGGCGGCGGTGTAGTAGCCAACCTCGGCCAGCGGCCGCAGCGCGCTGAGGATGACCACGTCGATCCGGAAGTAGACGGTATTAAGGAAGAAGACCATCGCGAAGGGCAGCGCCATCTTGAGGAGGCGCCGGGCCAGGACCGGGTCGAAATGGACGCTGGGCCGGAAGTAGCGCCGCCGGATCACCAGGTAGGCGTAGACGCAGGTCACGGCGTAGCTCAGGGCGTAGACCCAGAGGTAGTCGGCGACCCCGAGGTGGGCCCGGGCGACGAAGAGAGTCCCGACCAGCAGGATCACCGCCTCGGAGATGGTGGCGACCCCCTCGTAGCGCATCTCCCCGGTGGCGTAGAAGGTGCTCCTGAGCACGTTGGCGACGCTGGTAGCCACCTGGAGCACGAAGGCGGGCACGACCAAGGCGAGGAAGCCCGGTCCCTTGCCGGCGAGAAGGGCGAGCAGGCCGAGACTGGCAAAGCTGAGAACGAATAGGGGGATCTTGGCCGCCAGGACCGCCGCCAGGTAGGTCTTCATCCGGGCGTTGTCGCGGCTTCCCTCGCGGAGATAGACGATCTGGAGGCCGAGGTCCCCGACGATGCTGGAGAGGGTGCTCAGGACCACGATCAGGCTGAACTCGCCGTAGAGCCGGGCCCCGAGGGTGTGCTGCTGGAGCAGGAAGGCGGCCAGCACGAAGACCTTGGAGGCGGTCCGGGCGACGAAGAGGATGGTGGTGCTGCGAACCGCCCGCTGGGCGACGCTCACTGCCCGGGCCTAGGTCGAGGCCGGCCGGCGCCGGGGCAGCTGCAGGTGCCGGGTCGCCGGGACCACGGCCACGGTGACCAGGGCGGCCAGCAGCCACCACTCGGCGGCCAGGTCGTTCTTCCAGTAGGGGCTGTCGAGCAGGCCGTGAACCAGGATCCCAGCCCAGGCCAGCGCCAGGGCAACGGCCCAGGGGTGGCGCTCGGGACCGGCCCGGACCGCCGGCACCAGGTAGCGGAGCAGCTCGGCGAAGAAGCCCAGCAGGGCCACCAGCCCGAGCACCCCGAGCTCGACCCAGAAGTCGAGCTCGAGCTGGTCGGGGTAGACGTGGGTCTGGGCCGAAGGGTCGTGGATCTGGGCCCGGTAGGGGCCGATCATGGCCTGGTACCCGGCCAGGCCCGAGCCGGTAAAAGGGTGGCTCTCGAGCAGGTCGACGGTGGCGTGCCAGAGGTGGACCCGGGCGACCAGGGAGTTGGCCGGGTTGCTGGCGTTGAGCTCGTTGCTGAGGCGGTGGCGGATCGGGGGCAGGGCGACCGCGACCACCAGCGCCGCCAGGCAAGCGGCCAGGAGGATCTTCCGGCGCGGATGGAGGGCCGCGGCCAGGAGCGCCAGCACCACCAGGGCCAGCCAGGACCCCCGGCTCAGGGTCAGGGCGTCACCCAGTCCGAGCACCCCAAGCGCGAGCCAGTGGACCCGGCGGAAGCGCACCCCGCCGAAGAGGGCGAGACCCAGGGCCAGGCCGACCAGGGGGTCAAGAAAGATGCCGCCGAAGTTGTTGTTGCTCCAGAGCCAGGTCGGCGAGGGTGGCGAGAAGTTGAGGTTGACGCTCCGCTGGGCCAGGGCCTGGGCCAGGGCCACGACCTGGGAGACGGCGACGACCAGGCCGCTCAGGTAAAGGCCGTAGGCGACGCGCTCCCAGTCCCAGCTCGAGCGGAGCACGTTGACGGCGACGAGGAAGAGCACCATCGGCTCGACGATGTAGGCCTTGGTGATCCCCAGGGCCGCCTCGTGGTCGGGGCTGGCGACCACCCCGATCACAGTCGCCAGCAGGATCACCGCCATGATGACGTTGAAGGGGGTGTCCACCCGGGGCAGGCGGCGCTGGATCGAGCTCTCCACGATGAACGCCAGCACGGTCAGCCCCAGCACGACTTCCAGGCCAGTGAAGGGCAACCGCCCAGCTAGGTGGCCGCGCACGACATAGGCCGGCAGTGCCGCGGCGGTGAGGAAGACGCCTATACGACTCCACCGCATCGGCGGGATTATAGGCCCGGCCCAATCTCCCCTCCCGCCCCGAGCTCCCGCCGGGGAAGCGAGGTGGGGCCTAGCCCCGGGGTGCCGGCTCCAGCAGCCCGACACGCTCGCGCACCCTGGCCATGGTCGCCCGCGCCACCTCGCTCGCCCGGGCGGTACCCCTTGCCAGGATCGCGTCGATCCCTAGCGGATCGGCGACCAGCTCCGAGTACCGCTCCTGGATCGGCGCCAGGGCCAGGATGACGGCATCGGCGACCTTGGCCTTGAGCTCGCCGTCGCCGCGTCCGGCGAACTCCCGCTCCAGCTCGGCGGGAGAGCAGGAGGTCAAACCCCGGTAAATGTCGAGCAGGTTGGCGACGCCGCCCTCGGCCTTGCCGATCTCGACCTCCCGGCCACTGTCGGTGACCGCCCTCATCAGCTTGGCCCGGACCCGGTCGGGGGGGTCGAGCAGGGCGATCCGGCCGGCCTCACCGTCTGCGCTCTTGCTCATCTTGGCCAGGGGGTCGTCGAGAGCCATCACCCGCCTGCCCGCGCCCAGCTGCCCGATCCTGGCCTCGGGAATTAAGAAGGTCTCGCCGAAATGCCGGTTGAATCGGCCGGCGATGTCGCGGGTCAGCTCGAGGTGCTGGCGCTGGTCCTCCCCAACCGGGACGAAGCTGGTCTGGTAGAGGAGGATGTCGGCGGCCATCAGGACCGGGTAGTTGAAGATGCCGGCTCCGATCCGCTCCGCGTCCTGGCGCTGCGACTTGTCCTTGAACTGGGTCATCCGCTCGAGCCAGCCCAGAGGTGTCAGGCAACCGAGGATCCAGGCCAGCTCGGCGTGCTCGGGCACGTGGGACTGGACCAGGAGGGTGGAGACCTCGGGGTCGATCCCGGCGGCGATGTAGAGGGCGGCCACCTGGCGCGTCTTCTCGGCGAGCAGGCTCGGCTCGTAAGCCTGGCTCAGGGCGTGGAGGTCGACGACGCAGAAGAAATTCTGGAACTGGCCCTGCTCCAGAACCCAGGGCCGGAGCGCACCAAGCAGATTGCCCAGGTGGAGGTCACCGGTGGGCTGCATCCCGCTGAACACGACCGGGCGCTCACCCATCGCCCGGATTGTACTTTGAGCCCTCGGCTCAGACCTTCTCGGTGACGCGGTACTCGAGATGCGATCCGAAGAGCAGCCTGGTCTGGGCCTCGAGGGCGGGAATCACGCTCAGGACCAGAAACACGACCGGGTAGGTCAGCGTCTGGATGTCGACCAGGCGCCGGCGCCACCAGGGCCAGTGGGCGGGCCGGGGCTGGATCCGGTTGTCGAGGACGGCGACGGCAACGATGTTGAGCAGGGTCGTGGTCAGGATGATGCTGGCCGTCGTCTCGAGGATCGCCCCCATGTTTGAGAGGGCGTAGTCGTAGTTGAACAGCGACGGCAGCGTTCCCGAGATCAGGATGAGCATGGGCACGGTGGCCCAGCTCAGGTGGTTGAAGACCAGCATCCGGAAGCGTTGCAGGCGCAGGCGCAGCGGGATCTCGGGATGCGAGGTCATCCGCGAGGCGACGTAGGGCACGTCGGTGACCCCCCAGGCCCAGCGCTTGATCTGGTTGTACTGGCTGACCAGGGTGGTGCCGTAGTCGGCCGCCCGAGGCGCGTCGCCGTACATGGGCAGGTAGGCGGGCAGGACCTGGAGGCTGGCCCCGTACCGGAAGAACGCCTTCCAGAAGAGCCGGGAGTCCTCGGGGATGACGTCGTCGTCCCAATAGCCGACCTCAGTCAGCATCTGCAACGCCATCGAATAGGAGGAGAACATCACCAGACGCTTGGGGTGCTGGTGCAGGTAGAGCTGCCACTGGGTTCCCAGCGTCGCCATCGAGCGCACCGCCGAGGGCACCTTCCAGAGGTTGTTGAGGAACATCGGGACCGGCTGCCAGATCGAGGTCAGCCGGGACGGGGTGGTACAGAAGTGGTAGGTGGTGTAGGCGAGGTACTGGGGATGGACCCGGTAGTCCGAGTCCAAGTCGGTGACGATCACCCGGGCCGGGTCGAGACCGAGCCCGTCGCAGGCGCGCCGCAGGACCGGGCCGCCGTAGGCCATGGCGGCGGACTTGCCGACGACGATCCCGGGCAGGAGCGGGTCCTTGATGTGCCAGAAGGCGTGGAAGCTGGCGCCGAACTTCTCCTGGAGCCGCTCCACGTTGCGGCAGCCCTGGAGGTCCATCTCCCTCGTGATGATGGCGCAGATCTTGAGCTGGCTCGGGTAGTCGGCCGCCGCCAGCGCCGAGACCGTCGCATGCAGGGTTTCGTAGCGCTCGGTGTAGGTCGGTATCAGGAAGGCGTGGAACACCTGTTCCGGGGCGGGCTGGCCCGGGGCCGGCTCGAGCTCGCGCAGGCGGCCGGCCCAGTCGACCTCCTGGGCGGCCTCGAGAAGCCGGATCCCCCGCAGGACGAAACGAAAGGTGTGGACCAGCTTGACCAGCCAGTAGCTGTCGAGGACCACCGCGAAGAGGCCGAGCAGCCAGAGGTACTCGAAGTTGGTGAAGGTGATCACGAAGCCGACCAGCAAGGGGGTGACCAGGACCGCCCAGACGGTGAGACCCGGCGCCATCTCCCAGAGGCGCTGCTCCATGCGCTCCCGCCGGGGTGGGCGGGGCGCCCGCTCCTCCCGGCCTGGGGGGACGTACCGCGGGAGAGGGCCGACCCGAGGCGGGGACGGGTTGGGGGCTTCGACCGGCGTGAGGGTGGTCAACTGAACGAAATCCTAAGGGAGGAGCGACGGGGTTGAGACGAAGTGTTCGCCTCCCGCTCGGCTCGGCCAGCCTTGCTGTATCGTGCCCGACCGTGGGTAAGCGCACCGCCCTCACGGTCTTCACCGGTCTCCGCCGAGTCGTCTCCCGCCCCTGGTTCCGGGTGGGCGTCACCGTCCTCGCTCTCGGCATCTTCGTTCACTCGGTCGACCTCGGGGCCGCCCTCCGGGCCTTCTCCCACCTGCAGTGGCAGTGGGCCCTGCTCGCCCTGTTCCTGGCCGGGCTCTCGGTCCTGGCCAGCATCCTTGAGTGGGGAGCGCTGGTCCGGGGAGCCGGCAAGATGCTCGGCTGGCGTTACCTGGGTGGCTGGTACATGAAGGGCCTCTTCATCAACCAGGTGCTCCCGGCCGGGGTCGGCAGCGATGCCGTCCGGGCGGTCCAGGTCGGCAAGGTGGCTGGCCACGGACCTGTGATCGCATCCCTGGTCGGTAGCCGGATGGCGGGCACCCTGGGGATGGGCC
The DNA here is from genome assembly GCA_036521135.1 of Candidatus Dormiibacterota bacterium. Classification (GTDB taxonomy): domain Bacteria; phylum Chloroflexota; class Dormibacteria; order Aeolococcales; family Bog-877; genus Bog-877. The sequence continues at coordinate 10,125 of DATDII010000207.1, forward strand.
TCTGGGGACTCCTCGGAGCGGTCGTGCTGAACACCGTCTTCCGGGTTCCGGGGCTGATCGGCTTCGCCGGCCTCAGCGGCGTCATGCTCCTCGGCTGGGTGCTCGCCCTCGGGGCCGAGCGCCTCTTCGCCCGGGTCCTGGGCAAGGAGCCGGCGGCGCTCGGCTGGCGGCTCCACCTCCAGCGGATCGGGCCGTTTCTCCGCTCCCTGGCGAGGTACCGGGGCACGCCCGGAGCGCTCACCTGCTCGATCGCGGCGGGGGGACTTGGCTGGGGCCTCAACCTGCTCTCGATGGAGGCGTTCAGCCAGGCGCTCGGCTACAACATCTCCTGGGAGGTCTTCGCGCTGGCCCTGCCGGTCGCGCTGCTGGTCACCTTCATCCCGATCTCGGCCAACGGGATCGGTATCAGAGAGGGGGTGCTCGTCTTCCTCCTGGTCCAGTTCCACGTCCCGATTGGCATCGCCGCGGCCATGAGCCTCTTCGTCGACTTCCAGCTCCTCCCCTTCGCGGCGGTCGGCGCCATTCTCCATGGGGCCGAGGTCAGCCTGCGCCACACCCAGGCCCGCCTGAGCCGGGTCGGCAGCGGCGGTCGCGGCTTCCGGGTGGCCCACGCCACCCTGCGCTGGGTGGTCGCGCCCGAGTACGTCGGGGAGTCGACCCGCCCCTAGCGCCGGCATGTAGGGCTAGCTCGCTGGGTCCGACTCCGCCTCGAGCAGCCGGCGCTTGCGCTCCTCGCCCCAGCGGTAGCCGCCATGGCCGCCCGCCGCCGGCACCACGCGGTGGCAGGGGATCAGCAGGGCCACCTGATTGGTGGCGCAGGCGCGGGCCACGGCGCGGGCCGCGGTCGGTCGCCCGATCTCGCCCGCCAGCCGGCTGTAGGTCTGGGTCCGTCCCCTCGGAATCCGGCTGATCGCCCGCCAGACCAGCCATTGGAAGGTGGTCCCGCGCACGTCCACCGGCAGCTCACTGTGCCCGGGCCGGCCCTCGGCGAGGGCCAGCGTCGTCTCGCGCACCTCCGCCAACCCAGGCTCGTCCCGGGTCAGCTGCGCCGCCGGGAACTCCCGGCGCAGCTCGTCCTCCAGGTCCGGTGCCCGATCGCCCATCTTGACGGCGCAGACGCCGCGCGCGGTGGTGCCGACCAGCAGCGGTCCGAGGGCGGACTCGAACAGGGAGTAGCGGATCTCCAGGCCGGCTCCCCCCCGACGGAACTGGGTCGGGGTCATCCCAAGCGTGTCCGGGACGACCTCGTAGAAGCTCCGGCTCGAGCCGAAGCCGGCGTCGTAGAGCACCTCGGTCACCGGGCCACCAGTGGCCAGCGCCGCCCGCGCCCGCTGGGTGCGGACCGCTCTGGCGTACTCGGAGGGCGAGATCCCGAACGCGATCCGGAATCCCCGCTGCAGCTGGCTCGAGCTCAGTCCGACCTTGGCCGCCAGCCCGGCCATGCCCAAACCCGAGGGAGCCCGGTCAAGCAGGAGGCGCGCCCGACGCAACGGCTCCGAGACGGGTCCGGTCTGGTCTGGGCGGCACCTTCGACAGGCTCGAAACCCGGCCGCCCGGGCTGCGGCCGGGTCGAGAAAGAAGTGGACCCGGTCCGGCCTTGGCGTCTGGGCCGGGCACCCAGACCGACAGAAGACCCCGGTCGAGGTCACCCCGAAGACGAAGTCGGTCCGGCGCTCCCTGGCTGCGACAGCCCGCCAGCGGGGGTCGCGGCTGATCTCCTCGACTGCGGTCATGGCTGCACCTTACCCCCCACCTCCAGGCGCCGCCATCCGAATTTCGCAGCGCATCGCAGCACCGGACGCTCAGCCTGCGGCTGGCGGCGGACCCTTGGGGAAGGTGCGGCGCCAGAGGGTGACGAAGTGACCGAGCGCGGTCGCCGCCAGCACCGCGCCCAAGCCGATGTCTGCTTGCCAGGCGGGTCCCCCGGCGAGGACTAGCAGCGATGAGGCACCGATGGTGATCGCGCTGGCCAGGGTGTTGACCTTGCCGAAGCGGGTCGCCACCAGGGCGGGCCGCCGCCGCAGCCAGGGATAGAGGAGCAGGAATCCCACCCCAGGGAAGCCGTAGCGGGCGAGCACCAGGACTGCGAGCCATAGGGGTATGAACCCGACCAGGAGGCAGGCTACTGTGCACAAAGAGAAGAAGGCGGTGTCCATGATCGGGTCGATCGCCCGCCCGAGCACGGTCAGCGGCCCGGCCCGACGGGCGATGAAGCCGTCGACGAAGTCCAGGGCTGCGACCGGTGCCGCGATCACCAGAAACAGGACCCGGGCCAGCCCCAGCGGTGGGAGGGCGGCGTAGAGGACGACCGGGAGCGAGAGGTAGGCGCGGAGCGAGGTGATCCCGTTGGGAAGCCCGAAGCGATCGATCGGCTTCTGGTCCGGGTGGGTCAGGAGCAGGGAGATCCCAGCGAAGAGGCAGGCCGTCGTGGCCAGCCACCATGCCGCCCCGCAGACCAGCCCAAACCACACCTGATCGCCGAGCGCCCCGGCGGTTCCCCCTGCGGCCAGGGTCAGGAGCAGGCCCAGGCCGCTCCAGAGGAGCATCGACAAACGGAGCGAGTGGGACCGGCTCCAGCGGTCGGCCGCGCCCGTGAACAGCCTGCCGATGGCCGCGCCCGGACCGACCTGGGTCAGCGCCCCGCCAGTCGGAGGTTCCGGCGCCGCAGGGTTGGCCGTCGGGTCCACCACAGTCAGAGACTAGGGCAGGCGATGGTCGGCAGCAGAGCCGCACTCGACCGGGCCCGATCGGCATAGGGTCTCTCTGAGATCGGAGCCTGCCGGGATGATCTCGAGACGCCGGTGCGGCTACAGTTCGACTGTGCTCGCCTCCACCTGCAGCCCGGGTGGAGTCGGCCTGATCCTCAGTCGCGAACGTCGTCGGTCCCGCCAGCCCTCGTAGCTCAGGGGATAGAGCAGCGGTTTCCTAAACCGCGTGTCGGAGGTTCGAGTCCTTCCGGGGGCACCAGTTTTTGATCTCAGCGAGTGTCGCTGGCCTCCACTACTGTTCAGCCCGGTTTGGGTCAAAGTTGGGGCCAGGCTCAGCCAGAGGAGCTCGTCGGATCGACCTGCTAGGCGATAGGGTCTCGGGGTGAGCGTTCTCCGACCCACTCCGGAGGAGAGGGGCGCCAAGGCGCAGAAGCAAGCGGCGCAGTTCGCAGCCAAG
>DATDII010000208.1:0-2982 GCA_036521135.1 Candidatus Dormiibacterota bacterium
CGTGGCCGCGAAGGCGGAGGTGTCCCGGGGGTCGCTGCGCTCCCTGGGGTGGGGGTCGGGTGAGTCAGTTTCGGTCAAGGGCGAGTCGAAGGTGCTCGAGCTCCTGATCGCGCTGGCCGACGCGGGAGCGGTGGCGGGGGACCTTGGCCCCGGGGACGACGCGGCCGTCTGGCAACCCAGGCCTGGGGCACTGGTGGTGTGGTCGACCGATGGCGTCTGCGAGGACGTGGACTTCCGGCGCCGTCATCAGACGCCCTACCAGGTCGGCTGGAAGGCCTGGATGGCCGCCGTCTCCGACCTCTCCGCGATGGGGGCCCAGCCCCGGGGCGGTCTGGTCGCGCTCAGCGTCCCCCCGGACACCACGAGCTTGGCGCTTCAGGCGGTGCAGCTGGGGCTGGTCGAGGCGGCCGCGATCGATGGCGCAACTGTGATGGGGGGCGACCTGGGTCGCTCCCCGGGCCCGCTCTCAGTGACGGTCACCGTGGCCGGCGAGCTGATCGGCGGCGCCCCGGTGCAGCTGGGGGGCGGCAGAGCGGGCGACGACCTCGTGGTCACGGGAACGCTCGGCCTGGCTGCCGCCGCGCTCGAGCGGCTCGAGGCGGGCGCGGACGGGTTCCCCGGTGCCTGGCGCGATCGCCTGCTCCAGCCGCCCTCACGGGTGAAGGCCGGGATAGCGCTCCGTCAGGCGGGAGCCAGCGCCATGACCGACATCAGCGATGGCTGCCTGCTCGACCTCGGCCGGATCTGCCAGGCCAGCGGCGTCGGTGCTGACCTCTGGCTCGACCATCTCCCCTTGGCGGAGGGGCTCCCCTTGGCCCAGGCCCAGCGGGCGGCCCTGTCCGGTGGCGAGGACTTCGAACTGCTGGCCGCGCTGCCCCCGGGGCATCTTGACCGCCTTCTGGCGACCTGGGCCGGCGATGGGCCAGGGCTCACCTCGGTCGGCACCCTGACCGGTGGGGGGCAGGTCCGGGTCCTGAGCGGGCGTGGAGGGGCGGCCCTCGAGGAGCTTCCCGACCCTGGCTTCCGGCACTTCTGAGCGGTGTCGGTGGTGATCACCCGCTCGGCGGATGAGACCCGCGCCCTCGGACGCGAGATCGGGGCTGGGCTTCGGCCGGGAGACTGCCTTGCCTTGCGGGGGGAGATGGGCGCCGGCAAGACCGTCTTGGCCCAGGGGATCGTCGCCGGGGCCGGGGGAGGTGCGGACGTGCGCAGTCCCACCTTCCTGCTCCATGCCGTCCACCAGGGGCGCCTACCTGTCCACCATCTCGACCTCTACCGCCTCGGGAAGGAGGTTGACCTGCGCTCATTCGGGATCGACGAGGCGCTCCTGGAGGGCGCGGTCCTGGTCGAGTGGCCCGAGAATACCGGCGCCTCCTGGTTCACTGAGGAGATCAGGCTCGAGATCCTGGCCCCGAGCGAGCGTCGGGTCACTGTCCAGCCGGCGCCGGGTCGGCGGGGGCCCGAGTAGTGCCGGAGCGCGATCTGGCGCTGGTGGTGGACGGCTCCCGCCGGGACGAACCCCTGGTCCTGCTGGTGGACTCGTCGGGGGCCATGGAGCCCCCCGAGCCTGGAGAGATTCCCCAACCAGAGCTGATCAACGCGCTCCGTCGCCTCGGACCGAGCCAGCGCGACCGGATTGGACGCGTGGTCGCGGTCTCGGGCCCGGGCTCGTACATGGGAGTTCGCGGTGGCCTGGCAGCAGGACTGGGGACGGCCCAGGCGCTCGGCTGCGGCCTGGCCCTGGTAGGCACCCTCGAGGTGGTCGGGGCCGGCGCCGACCCCGACCAGGAGCGGGTGCTCGCGCTGGCGGACGCCGGTCGGGGTGGCACCTTCGGCCAGGTCCTGGAGGCTTGCCGGGGGCGCTGGAGGGCCTCGGCCAGGCCCGAGCTCCTCGCCCGGGACGCCCCCTGGCCCCGGCACTGGACCGAGCTTGAGCACTGCCTGGGCCGGGCGGGTGAGGGCCGCCAGGCACCGGCCGGGGTGATTTGGCTGGGGGAGACCCGTGACCGCCGGCAGGCGCTAGCCTGGATCGTGCTGGGAGATCCAGCTCCGCTTGCCAGCTACGACCTGGTCCGGGCGGAATACGCAACTCCAGTGGAAGGGCAGCAGTGGTCCTGATCGGCGAGCAGCTCGTCTTCAGCCCGATGCGGGACGACGACATCCCGAGGGTGAGGGCCATCGAGCTGGCGGTCTTTCCCACCCCCTGGCCGGGCAGCGCCTACCAGCGGGAGTTGAACAACAACCGCGCCGCCCACTACCTCTGCCTCTGGCGCAACGGCCAGCTGGTCGGCTACGGTGGCCTCTGGGCGGTCGGTGAGGAGTCCCACGTCACCACGATCGGGGTCGCTGCCGAGTACCAGGGCCAGGGTTACGGGCGCGCCATATTCACCGCCTTGGTCAACCGGTCCTACGAGCTGCGGGCCAACTTCATCAGTCTCGAGGTCCGGCCCCAGAACGAACCCGCGATCCGTCTCTACCAGTCCTTCGGCTTCAAGGTCATCGGGAGGCGGCGCGGCTACTACACCGACAACGGCGAGGACGCCCTGGTGATGTGGTCGGACCTGATCCACGCGCCCCTGTTCAAGCGACGCTTTCTCGCAATCCGGGATCAGCTCGAGATCGCCGGGATCGGTCCCAGGCCCGCGGACGAGTTCCCGCACAGTTGAGGCTGCTGGCGCTTGAGACCACCTGCGATGAGACGGCGGCCGCCTTGGTGTGCGATGACTTCACCGTCGAAGCCTCAGTGGTGGCCTCGCAGGCACTGGTCCACGCTGAGTTCGGAGGGGTGGTGCCCGAACTGGCGGCGCGGATGCACCTGGAGCGGCTCCCAGCGGTGGTCGCGGAGGCGACCGCTGGGATCGGCGGGCTGGGGGGCGGCCTTGACGGGATAGCCGTCGCCAAGGGCCCGGGATTGGTGGGCTGCCTGGCGGTCGGGGTCACCTACGCCCAGAGCCTGGCCCTGGCCCTGAACCTGCCCGTGGT
>DATDII010000209.1:0-3128 GCA_036521135.1 Candidatus Dormiibacterota bacterium
AGGGCTCACGATACTCACAGTTCGCGATGAAATCACGGACGTCCAGGTGGGAAGCAAGCCCGATCCAAACAACCCTTCGGCGCAAGCTGCAGCGATCGTTCAGGGTAGCGAATATGAGCGCGAGCAGGCCCGAGCTTCTGCCGCGACCCATACGTCCCGACCCTTCGATGTGCTGCTGTGGCTGGTCTGGTCTACTAGTGCAAAGCGGTACCTACTGTGCGATACGGCAGATTCCTAGCTGCTACCGCAGTGGCGGTCGGCGTCACGATGTTGGCGCCGGCCTGGCAAGTTGCTGCAAATCTCCCCGGGACCGGACCAACGGTCGGGTGCAGCGCAGGGGCGGGGACTATTACATTCGAGGGGCAGTGTGTAGGCACGCAGCCGCCCACGGCGCCGACTAAGCCTGCCGCAGACCACCCTTGGCTGCTGCAGCCGCCCACGGCGGTGCCGGCATGTACTCCGTACCGATCCACCGAGTGGGCGGCACCGTCAGAGCAGGGGGACGGGGGTGCCATCGGCGGATTTTGGACTGTGGCGGGGCAGCGCATCCCCATCGGCTACTCAACGCCTCAGACCGATTGGGGGTGGCTGTACGCCGTCTCCTGTGGAGCTCCGGCCACGGTGCGCTTCGTCCAGACCGTTTCTGAACCACGTACCCCGAGCCCGTGCTCGCCCGGCACTGCCGCTGCTGCCTGCCTCCCCGGGTTCAACGCCGGGGCCTTCCTGGCGAATGCGGAGGGGAAGGTACCGCCAGAGACCATCGCGGTCCAACCGCCAAGCCCGGGAGTCGTCGGCGTGCCGGCGGACGTCTCGCTCGCTCCGCTTCCGATCACCGAGTACGCGGAAATCAACCTGGCGGTCCCCGATTTGGGCGATGCGGACCCAGGCGAGCTGCTTCATGTGGTCTGGGTCGTGGTCGCGACCCCGGAGGTCGTGACCTGGAGCTGGCCGGATGGTACCCGCTCCCTGGCGTCCGTGTGGGTGCCGCAGAGTTACGTTCAGGGTGGGACCCTCGCCGGAACGCTGTCGTATCAGGTGACAGCGACCGGCTTCTGGTCCGATGGTGTCCATGTCCACGAGTTGCCCTCGGAGAGCGTCGGGACCATTCCCGTGGGCGCTCAACTGGCGTACTCGGTGGAGCAGATCCAACCGGCGCTGGGGTAGAGAGGGCGACTTCGGGCTTAGGTAGACTGGGCGCCGGTAGGGAGGCCGCCTAGCTCAGCTGGTTAGAGCGCACGGTTCACATCCGTGAGGTCGAGGGTTCGAGTCCCCCGGCGGCCACCAGGCCTGTGATGGCGCGAGGGCCTCGTCGGGCAGTTCGGTCGAGGTTGCCACTCGGCCTGGGGAAGCCGCCCGGGCCGCGGGCACGCCGACCCCGGTGCAAATGCGATCCTTAGCCTCCCATGCGCAATCCAGGTAGCAGAGAGCTCCGGCGCCGGCAGGCTCGCCTCGAGAGCCAGCAGCGCAGCGTCGTCCGGGAGCAGACGCCGACGCCCCGACGCGCCGACATGACGCGGCGGGGTGGCCTGCTGGAGGGCATGGCCCCGGGAGCCGTCGTGCGCCTGACCTTGGCGGTGACCGTGATCAGCCTGGCGTTGATCGGGGCCTCGGTCGGAGGCCTCCTGATCGAGATCGGGCAGAAGGACCTGGTGTTGGGGATCGTGGTGGTGATCGTGGCGCTGGTCATCACCGGCATCACCGGGTCCGTCGTCGCTCCGGCGATGAGAGCCGTACGGCGCGACCGCCGGGTTCCCGCCCGGACCATCCAGGGGCCGCTGGTGGGGGCCAGCCTGGTGTCTCCGACGCCTGGCTTGGCGACCGTCGCAATAACCATCGGCAAGAACGTGGAGCAGTTCAGGGTGCGGTCCGAACTCTTCGAGAAGGTCCGGGGCGGGGCCACCGTGGTGGGTCTGACCGTGACTCCGGGTCTCAACTTCGTCCAGGCCCTGACCGTGATCCGGCGGGACCGCCTGGCCACCATGACCACTCCACCGGTCACTAGGGCGATCAGGATCTCGGTTTGGTTGCCCCTGATCTCGGTCGGGGCGATCTCGATCGCTCTCGCCCTCGGTTGCCTGATCGGGGCCTTGCTCCCTCTGGGCGGCGGTCTGACCCATCCGCTGGTCGCCGCCATCCTGGCGGTCGCCCTGGCGGGGGCGGTCGCCTTGGTCACGCGCTGGTACGGGCAACGTCTGATCAAGGAGCTCGGGCTGGGGCTCTAGCCGGCAGCAGCCTCAGCACCGCACCTTGGCCTGCCGGATGGTAGACTGCGCTTCCCCTGCACCCGGTCCCCAGCCGGCTGCATACCCACAGGATCTGGGAGGCGCGTGGCTTGAATCGCGAGTACGAACTCTTCTACATCGTTCGTCCTGACATCGACGAGGACCAAGTCCGCGTCACCATGGACGAGGTGGCTGCCCTGGTCGCCGGTCACGGCGGCGAGATGACCAAGTCCTCGCTCTGGGGCCGGCGCCGGCTCGCCTATCCGATCGCCGGCTTCAACGACGGCTATTACGCCCTCAAGGAGATCGGCCTCCCCGCCGAGAAGGTGCGCGAACTCGAGCGCCAGTTGCGCCTCGACGAGCGGGTGATCAGGCACCTGATCAGCCTGACGCAGGTCTACTACCTGCCCGGGGACGAGGACCGCAGGGGGCGCTCCCGAACACGAAGCAAGGACCGCGCCGAGGCGGCCGGGGCCCCCGCCTCCGCTTCTGGGGAAGTGGCGGACGATGTCGTGCAGGCCGAGGCCCCCGCCCCCGCTTCTGGGGAAGTGGCGGACGATGTCGTGCAGGCCGAGGTCGCAGCGGACGACGGTTACGACGAAGCGGTGGGCGAGGCGGTGGAGCAGTCCGACGATGACGCTGGGGAGGAGTAGCCATGGCAGGTTCACTCAATCGGGTGATGCTGATCGGCAGATGTACCGCCGATCCCGAGATGCGCTACCTCCCGAGCGGACAGCCGGTGACTCAGCTCCGGATCGCCACCAACCGCTACGGGAGCTCTCAGGACGGTGAGCGCCGCGAGTTCACCGACTACCACGACGTGGTGGTCTGGAACATCGGCCAGCGCAAGCTCGCCGAGCTCGCGGGGCAGTTCCTCCACAAGGGCAGCCTGGTCTACCTCGAGGG
>DATDII010000210.1:0-3172 GCA_036521135.1 Candidatus Dormiibacterota bacterium
CGCTCTTGGCGGTCACCCCCGAGGACGCCGGCTGGGGAATCGGCTGCGACGCCTGGGTGTTGGGGGCGGCGTTGTCGATGTAGTGGCCGGCGAAGCCGACCCCGACCAGGATCGCCAGCGCCGCTCCCACGGCCGCGCCGCGTCGGCGCCAGCGCGGGCTTGCGCCCCCGGCGTTGGCGACCGGAGGTTCTCCTGGACCATCGGGCGGGGCGCCCGCCGACCAGGCGATCGCTGGGGAAGCGGCCTCTGGCTCCGGCGTACCGAGGTCGCTGGTGGGCGGGGTCGGCGTCGGGTCGGGATCATTCATCAGCGGGTCGGGGTTGCTGTCCACTGCTCTGTCACCTGTATGAGGGCGTCCCAGGTGGGGCGTCTGAGTATCTGGTCCTTGGCTCACTCCTGACTTTGCGCCCAAGCGCTTGGATTCGTGTTAGAGAAAACTGGGAACTCGTCGAGAAGCTCCGCGACGGGGCTCAGCGGTAGATTGGCAGGCGCGCGCCCCCGCGCGCGGATTGCCGAAGTGAGTTGGGGGGGAGCCCATGGCCGAGGTCACCGTCTACGGGGCACCTTGGTGTCCCGACTGCAAGCGAAGCAAGCGGTTCCTGGCCCAGCACCGGGTCGCCAACGAGTTCGTCGACATCGACCAGGACCAGGCCGGGCTGGAGCTGGTGGAGCGCCTCCAGGAGGGCGGCCGGACCATCCCGACGATCGTCTTTCCCGAGGGTGACTTCCTGCTGGAGCCGACCGATGAGGAGCTGGCGACTCGTCTGGGCCTCTCCCTCAAGGCCGACCGGGCCTTCTACGACCTCGCCATCGTTGGTGGCGGCCCGGCCGGTCTGGCGGCGGCCATCTATGCCGCCCGCGAGGGCATGGACGCCATCGTCGTCGACAGGAGCGCTTTGGGCGGCCAGTCGGGGGTGACCGAGCGGATCGACAACTACCCCGGGTTCCCAGAGGGGATCGGGGGCGCCGACCTGGCCGAGCGCTTCATCGCCCAGGCCCGGCGCTATCGGGTCGAGCTGCTTCCCGCCGTCTCTCTTGCCAAGATCGCCAAGGACGGCGACGACGTGGTGCTACACCTTGGCACCGGTCAGGAGCTGGCGGCTCACGCCGCCATCCTCGCCACCGGGTCTTCCTACCGCCGACTCGGCGTGCCCGGCGAGGACGACCTGATCGGCGCCGGGGTCCACTTCTGCGCCACTTGCGATGGCCCCTTCTACCAGGGCGCCGAGGAGCTGATGGTGATCGGTGGCGGCAACTCGGCCCTGGAGGAGGGCCTCTTCTTGACCCGCTTCGCCAAGCGCGTCCGCGTACTCCAGCGGGGACCGGAGCTGACCGCCTCCCGGCTGGTTCAGGACAAGGTCCTCAACCACCCCCAGTTCTCGGTCCACACCAACGTCGAGGTGCTGGAGCTGCAGGGTCAGAGTCGGCTTGAGGGGGTGGTCGCCCGCGACGTCGTCAGCGGCGAGGTGTTCCACTGGAATCCGGCGGCCGCGTTCGTCTTCATCGGGCTCGAGCCCAACACACAGTTCCTCCACGGTGCCGTGGACCTCGACGATCGCGGGTTCATCAAGGCCGATCCCACGTTCCAAACCTCGCTCCCGGGCGTCTTCGCCGCCGGCGACGTCCGCGAGGGTTCGACCAAGCAGCTCGGTTCCGCGGTCGGGGACGGGATCGCGGCCCTGCTGGCGGTGCGGCGCTATCTCCAGGATCATCACCACCTGGCCGAGATTCTCTGAGGAACTCGCGAAGCGGCGGCCGCCGGCCGGCCGCGGCTTAGGTTCGGTGCTGGTGGTTGCGGTGGAAGCGGAAGAGGAAGACGACGACCCAGACGATGAGCAACAGTGCGATCACGTGGAACAGCACCGAGAGGGCGAGGGGAAGCAGGAAGAAGATCGCGAAGAGGGCGAGGAGAACGACCAGGACAGCGCTCAGCGGGTGGCGAAGAAGGTGCATAACGGCCCACCTTACGCGTATTTGTAGGCCTGCGTCACGGCGATCCCCGTCCCCGTCCCAGACCCGCCGCGCCCCGGACCCGCTCGATCAACTGACCTCCTGGTCGGGCAGACCCTCGACCGCGGCCGACTCCGTCTGGCTCGCACGTCTCCGCCGCCGGATCACAAGCCAGCCAAAGAGCGCGGCCAGCAGGCAGCTGGCCCCTCCCGTCGCCAGGCCGATCCGCGGGCCCGCCTGGCTGGTTATCCAACCGATGAGCGGGCCGCCGATCGGCGTGGTCCCCTGGAAGGCGATGGCCCAGAGGGCCATCACCCGGCCCCGCATCCGGGGCGCCGCAGCCAGTTGGAGGGTGGAATTGCCCCGGGCGACGAAGGAGATGCTGGCCCAGCCGACCATGGCCAGGGCGACGTATTCCAGCACCAGGCTGGGGGCGGAGGCGGCGAGCAGGAGGACGGCCGCGAACACCCCGGCGGCGATCGAGACCGGGCGGAGGCCGGTGTGGCCCCGAGCGGCGGTCACCAGCCCGCCCCCAACGGCTCCGATCCCCATCGACGCGGTCATGAAGCCGTAGGCTCGGGCGCCGCCATGGAACGTGTGGCTGGCCACCACCGGGAGAACGACCTGGAACTCGTAGGCGAAGGTCCCGACCAGGGCCATCATCAGCAGGGGCAGGGCCAGCTCGGGGACGCCCCAGACGTAGCGCAGCCCCTCCCGCAGCTGCCCTCGGGCGCGCGCTGCAGGCGGGCTGGGCCGGAGCCGAGACCGGTCCATGGTCACCAGCGACGCCACCACCGCCACGAAGCTGGCGGCGTTGATGATGAAGCAGTAGCCGATCCCAACCGAGACGATCAGCAGACCGGCCACCGCCGGCCCGATGGCCCGGGCCACGTTGACCATCACCGAGTTGAGGCTGACCGCGTTGCGGAGGTTCTTGCTCCCGACCAGCTCCATCATGAACGCCTGCCGACTCGGGTTCTCGAAGGTGTTGTTCAGGCCCAGCAGGGCCGCCAGCACGAAGATCTCCCAGATCTGAATCGTCTTGGTCAGGGTGAGGATGCCGAGCACCAGCGCCTGGACCCCCATCATCGACTGCAGCACCACCATCAGCCGCCGCTTCTCGACCCGGTCGGCAATGACGCCGCCGTAGGCCCCCAGCAACAGGACGGGCAGGGTTTGCGTCGCCACCACCAGGCCGAGCACGACCGCCGAGTGGGTCAGG
>DATDII010000211.1:0-2081 GCA_036521135.1 Candidatus Dormiibacterota bacterium
CAACCGGCCCCGTAGCTGGTGTCGCCAACGGAAGGCGTGCTCGATCTCGGTGAAGGGCATGGCCTGGCCGAGTAGTCCCCCGGCCCCGTCGAAGTCGTCGGCGAGCAGGCGACCGGAGGCCAGATCGAGGAGGCCGTTGGCCAAGGGCTCGTCGAGTCCCTGGGCGCGGGCCGCTTCGATCGCCGCCCGATTGAGCTCGTCCGCCTGGCCGAGCTCACCCAGATTGCGTACGATCCAGCCGCGGAGGTTGAGGGGGCGCGCCTGCCACCGGTGGGCACCCATCCGGGCCACGTCGGCCTCGAGCGTCTCCAAGGCGGCCAAGGCCTCGTCGGCACGCCCGAGCATTCCCAGCGCCATGGTGGCCGCCATCCCGCCGTAGGCATTGGGAAACCGATAGGCGGCCAGCCCGGTTCCGGTGTGCGGCCTCACCAACCTGAGGGTCTCGGTCGGGCGACCCTGGTTCATCCTCAGCCAGGCCAGCCAGGCCTCGGCCATCGTCCCGCTCGCCTCGGGCGCTTTCCCGATTGCCTCTTCGAGCCGGACCTCGGCGCCACCGAGGTCACCGGAGACGAGGGAAACCCAGCCGGCAAGGGCCATGCAGCTGGTGCGGAGATCGGGATCGACGGCCTCGCGGGCCCCGCCATCGGCGAAGGCCAGCGCCTCGTCGAAGTGCCGCTGCAAGTGGGCGGACCACGCGGACACCTCCATCGCCTCGGGCCCGGCCCCGCCCCGGCGGGCCGCTTCGACGTCCACGCCGGCCTGCTCGTAGCGAGACGTCATGGATGCGACGCGGGCTCGCTCGAGTCTGGCGGCAGCGGTGTCGTCCAAGGCGACGGCCTCGTCCAGGAGCCGCATCGCCTCCTCCCCGTCGAATCGGAGCACGGCCATCCGTGCCGCGGTGACCAATACGGTGGAGGCGTGGGCCAGCTCGCCCCCGAGACGGGCGTGCCGCGCGATGGCCAGGGGATCGGCACCGGGTCGAGCGCCGAGGGCCCGAGCCGCCTCCCGGTGGATGAATGACGCCCGCGTGGCGCTCACGGTTGACGCCAGTGCCTCGCGGATCAGCGCGTGGGCGAAGACCAGGGTCTGTCCCTCCTCGACTAGGAACCTCCGGGCCAGCCCTTCCTCCAGGTGATCGAGGAGCTGGCCGGGGCGGTCCGAGCCCACCGCCGCCAGCAGGTCGAGGTCGATCTCCGGTCCGATGACGGCCGCGGCCCGCAGCGTTGCTGCCGCGGCACCGGCACGGGCGCAGCGCTCCTCGACGGCCTCTCTGATGGTGGCGGGCAGCTCCTCGTCGGCGGCCGCGGCCGCCAGCTCAACCAGGAACAGCGGGTGGCCCCCGCTGCGGGCGTGCAGCTCGGGAGCCCGATCGGGCCCCACGATGAGCCCGGCGTCCTCCAGGCCGAGCGGGCCCAGGGCCACGGTCGTGGCGCCGGGGAGGGGAACGCCCTCCTCGGCCCTCCGCCCGCAGACGATGGTGATCCGGCTGTCCGCCAGCCGCCGGGCCGCCTGGCCGAGCCACCCGGTGGTAGCGGTGTCAGCGAGATGGACATCGTCGATGACCAGGACCAGGGGTCGTCGCTCCGCTTGGCGCCGGAGCACACTGAAGAGAGCAGCGAACAAGAGCGCCTGGCCGGCTCCGGGGTCGGTGAGCGCGGCCAGTTGGGCATCTCCGGCCGGTTCGGACTGAGCGCCCAGCAGTGGTCCGAGGACGGCGATGTCCGGGCCGAGGACCTCGGCCGCTCCGGCTCCGGCGCCCCCGGCTCTGCGAACCAGAGCTTCGACCGCATCGAGCAGTGGCTGCAGGGGCAGCGCCCGACCCAGCTCGTCGCAGGCGACCGCCAGGATCTCGACGTCACGTCGGGAGAGGCGGTTGGCCCAGACCTGGAGGAGCCGCGACTTTCCGATGCCGGCCTCGCCTTCGACCACGCCGATCTGGCACCGGCCGCGCTCAGCCCGGTCCACCAGGGCATCCAGCGTCCGGAGGGGAACGGCACGTCCGGGGAGCTCGGCGCCGGTGGAGGCGGACGGTGGTTCCGTTTCCCAGCCGGCGGGGAGGTCGCCCAAGAGGATGGCGTCGT
>DATDII010000212.1:0-11574 GCA_036521135.1 Candidatus Dormiibacterota bacterium
GGGACCCGCACCCCGCTCCTCTTGGATGCCGCCGCCCTGGCGCTGCTGGCGGTCGGCCTGGGAACGATCCGGGCCCGCCGAGACCCCGATCGCGAGCACCCCAGGGAGAGCCGGAGGCGAGCCCTGGGGGCGGGCCTGCGCCTGCTCACCCGGGATCCGACCCTGCAACGGCTGATGCCCCCGGTGCTGCTGGTTATCGTCTTCGTCAACGTTGCGGTGGTGGTCGAGGTCTTCCTCGCCACCCGAACCTTCGGCGCTGGCCCCCTGGGATACGGTGGGCTGGTCGCAGTCTGGGGTGCGGGCCTGGTGCTGGGTACCCTGGCCGTGCCCCGGCTCGCCCGGCTCAACCCCATCCAGGTGACCGGAGCAGGGGCCGCCCTGGGCGCGATCGGGCTGGTTGGGGCGGGGTTCAGCCCAGGACTGGCACCAGCCCTGCTCGCCTACGCGGTCGGCGGATTCGGCAACGGGCTGGAGATGAACTCAGCGCGGATCGTGGTCCAGCGCCAGGCTCCGGCCACGGCCAGGGGTCGAGCCTTCGCGGCCTACTTCGCTGCCGGTAGCGGCGGGGCCGCGGGGGGCGCGGTCGTCGGCGGGCTCCTGCTCGGCGGAGCCGGACCGCGAGCCGCGATGGAACTGGCGGGAGCGGCCGTCGCCGGGGCGGCAGCCTGGCTCTTCTGGCTGGCGGGAGGCGTGCCCGGGCTTCGCCTCAGGCGGACAGGGGCCCGCGGGTCACTGCTCCTCGGTCGCCCTGGCCACTCCCGCGACCCGGCGGCCCGGAACCACCGCCCCGACCCGGCCCAGGCTGAGGAAGCCAGCGAACATGATCGCCGCCCCGACCGACTCAAAGACCCCGAGCTCGCCCAGGCTTCCCCCGACCGTCTTTGCCAGCGAGAATCCGAGGGCGACCAGCAGGGCCCCGACGGTGAGGAGGATGTTGCATAGCACCCGGTCGAAGCCGGAGTGGGACTGGATGAACCGCAGCGCCGAGTAGGCCGAGCCGCCGGCCAGGACCAGGGTGCCGAGGATGTTGAAGGCCACCGCCGCGACGAAGAGCGGCGTGCCGTGGCCGACCAGCGCCCCGCCCAGGACGCCGGAGCTGGTGGTCAGCTTGGCGGCGTCCACCGGAACCAGCGCCGCGTCCACCGCCAGCCCTACGGTCAACCCCAGCAAGATGACGGCGGCCACCCGGACGACCCTCACCGGGGCGAGCAGGAACGCTGTCCCGAGAGCCAGATAGATCACTCCCAACACCCCCCCGAGGAGGTAGAAGGCGCGGAAGAGCGGGACCGAAAAGCCGTTCGCCTCCCCGATCGCCTGAGTCAGGGCCGCCGCCGAGAAGATCGCCAGCCCCGTGCCCCAGGCGGCGAAGGCGGGGCGGCGGCTGCGCCACCAGCGCGCCCAGACGACACCTGAGAAAGCCGCACCTAGCAGGCAGGCTGCGATCGCTGAGCCCATCTTCTCCAAGCCCGTGACCGTCGATCCAGTGCGGCGAGGGTAGCACTCGAAGCCAGCTGTTTCGCGGCCCTATGTCGATAATCCGGGGGTGCGCTACCTCGACTTGGACGGTCGGCGGCTCTCGGTGGTGGGGCTCGGCTGCTGGCAGGTCGGCGATCGCGCCTGGGGCTACGGCACCGAGTACTCGCAGGAGGACGCCATGGCCGTGATCCAGCGCGCCCTCGACCTCGGGGTGACCGTCTTCGACACGGCTGAGCTCTACGGGTCGGGGCGGAGCGAGATGCTGGTCGGGTCTGCCCTCAAGAGCTGGGCCGGCGATCGCTTCCTGGCGACCAAGTTCCTGCCGATCATGCCGACACCCCGGGTGATGGTCTCCCACTGCGGGCGCAGCCTGGACCGCCTCCAGGTGCCACTCGTCGACCTCTATCAGATCCACTGGACCAACCCGACCGTACCGCTCACCGTCCAGATGACGGCAATGCGACGGGTGCTCCGTCTCGGCATGAGCCGGTACGCCGGGGTGAGCAACTTCTCACTCCAGCGCTGGATCTCAGCGGAGCGTCTCCTGGGCCAGCCGGTGATCAGCAACCAGGTCCGCTACAACCTGCTTCAGCGGAAGCCGGAGCGGTCTGGCCTGCTGGAGTACGCCCAGCGCAACTCACGCTTGGTTTTCGCCTACAGCCCACTCGCCCAGGGGCTGCTGAGCGGGCGCTACCGGGCAGGCGGCGGGCCCCGCGACGTGCGCCGCGTCAACCCCCTGTTCACGGATGCGGCGCTGACGGCGGCCGCGCCGCTGCTGGAGACGCTCCAGCAGGTCGCTGACGCGCACCAGAGCAGCCCGGCCCAGGTGGCGCTGGCATACCTGATCGCGCAGCCTCAGGTCATCGTTATCCCGGGGGCCAAGTCGGTTGAGCAACTGGAGGCGAACGTGGCCGCGGCCGACATCGAGCTGAGCGGCGAAGAACTTCAATCCCTGCGGCGGGAGGCCGACCTGTTCCATTACTCGCGACTCAAAGCGGCGGGCCAGGTGGCGGCTCGGCTCCTGCCCCGGCGACGCCGATCTGGACGTCGATAACGAGGAGTGCCGTTGCGGGCCGGCTCTCAGGTGTGGTCATGGCGTCCCCCCTCCGTCTCGGGTTCGGCACCGGCCCAACTTAGATCGAGCCCAGGAGTACGAACCGGTCCGCTGAGGCCCCGGCCTAGGGATTATCTCCAGGGTCCCCCAGCGCCCAGCGCTCCAGCCTCGGCCGCGCCAGCAGGAGACCCCCGACGGCTGCCACCAGGAGCAGACCGCCAGCTGCCACGCTGACCCAGGTCAGGGCACCGCCAAATCGGTGGTAGGCCCGGCCCAGTTCGAAGCCTGCCACCCCATAGGCGGTGGCCCAGGCGGCGCCACCGAGAGCGTTGAAGACGAGGAAGGTCGGGTAGCGCATATGGGCAGCTCCGGTCACGATCGCCCCGAAGGTCCTCAGCACCGCGATGAAGCGGGCGACAAACACCGCCAGCGGTCCCCGGCGCTCGAAGAAACGGTGGAGCAATCCGAGCCGCCGCGCGTCGAGGCGGACCCACCTGCCGTATCGCTCCAGCACCTCCCGCCCGACCAGCCGGCCGATCCCATAACCGAGGTTGTCACCGAGGATGGCGCCGGCGGCAGCGGCGGCCACCACCCCCACGATGCTGAGCTTCCCGGTGGTGGCCGAATAGACGGCGGCGAGGACCAGCACCGTCTCACCAGGAAAGGGCACCCCGGTGCTCTCGACCAGCGGGCCCGCCAGCACGGCAAAGTAGCCGTAGGCATGGAGCAGGTGGTCCGGATTGAGATCGATCGCCATCCTAGTCCCGCGGGCCGAAGGGCAGGCTTGGCAACTCTGGGCTAGCTGTCTCGATCTCATCGGCGCGGGGGTAGTTGAGCTCGAGGATCTCAGCCATCTGGAGGCCGTTGACGACGGCATAGTTGGAGCGGTTGTTGTTGAAGAGCAGCTGGACCTCGTCCGCCCCCTCGGCCAGTCGGCGGACGTCGGGCTCCCAGCGCCGCAGCTCGCCCGGTGAGTAGAGGTAGTCGAAGCGGTCAGCCGAGGTCTTGCCGCGGGTGTACCAGGCCTTGGCGTTGCGCCCGTGGAACCGCACCGCCACCAGGCGGGGATCGGTCACGTCGAGCAGCTTGGGAAACGCCCCGGAACCGACCTGGGGCTCATCAACCAGGCAGAGGGAGATCCTCGCCTCGCTGAGGAGGTCGACCAGCTGGGCAAACCGAGCTGGCGCGGCCCAGCTCCGATTGCGCATCTCGGCGATGATCAGCCCCTCGGGATGGCGCTCCCGGACCCGGGCCAGACGGTCGAGGTTGCGCGGGGAGGCCGCAAACCAGGGCGGGAACTGGTAATGGATCGCCCGCAGCTTGCCCGCCTCCTGGAGCGGCGCGAGGCAGGCGCTGAAGTCGCGCTCCTCCTCGCTGGTCGGCTCGCGGGGGACGCCCGCCTCACGCTCGTGGTAGGTCAACGATCGGTACGCCTTGACGTTGAACCTGAACCAATCCGGTGTCGCCTCCGCCCAGGCGGCACTGCGATCCGGGGGCGGGATCCCGTAGTAGGTGCTGTCGACCTCGACCATCGGGAAGTAGCGAGCGTAGTAGGCAAGCCGAGCGCTGGGCGCCAAGCCAGGCGGGTAGAACCCCTGGTGATCGCTCCAGTTACAGGTGCCGACCACGATCCGACCCGCCATCGGCCCATGCTCTCAGGTCGAGTCTTCGGCACGACGACCGGGGCCGGGGCCGCTGGCAGGGCGGCTCCGCGCAGTTCGCCGAGACGGAACTGGGTACGATGGTCATGGGCTGGGCGGTGGGACCGCGGCATGTGGGAGGAGAGCGTGGCGGAGCCTGGTTCCGTGGATCTCAACCTGGTGGCGTCGACGGTCAACGGTTCGGGCAGCCAGTCGGCCAACCTGGTGCTGACGCGGGCGCTCTTCGCGATGGGAATCCCGGTCTCCCCGAAGAACCTCTTCCCCTCCAACATCGAGGGCCTGCCGACCTGGTTCTACCTCCGGGCCAACTCAGCCGGCTACCGGGCCGGGCGCCGCCGGGCCGACCTCCTGGTGGCGCTCGACCGGGCCACCTTTGCCGAGGACGTCAAGCGGCTCGAGCCGGGCGGGGTGCTCGTCTACGAGGAGGCGTTCGGGGTGCCCGAGCCGGGGGCCGACCATCTCCACCTGTACCCAGTGCCCTTCGCCAGCCTCGCCAAGTCAGCGATCCCGGACCCGGATCTCCGCAAGTACCTGACCAACATGATCTACGTCGGGGTGGTGGCGGAGATCCTGGGCATCCCCGACTCGGCGCTGGAGGACGCGCTCCTCCACCAGTTCAGATCCAAGCCCAACGCGCTATCTTCCAACCGCCAGGCGATCGCCTTGGGGAGGGACTACTTCGGGACCCACCTGACCAAGACCGACCTGCTCCGAGTGGAGCCAATCGACCGCACCTCGGGCAAGCTGCTCCTCGAGGGGAACCAGACCGCGGCGCTGGGAGCCCTGATGGCCGGATGCACCGTGCTGGCCTGGTACCCGATCACCCCCAGCTCCTCGCTGGCGGAGCACCTGATCGGCCTGGCGGATCGCTACCGGGTCGATCCCGCTAGCGGCGAGCGTCGGATCGCGACGATTCAGGCTGAGGACGAGTTGGCGGCCGCGGGAATGGTCCTCGGCGCCGGCTGGGCAGGCGCCCGTTCCATGACCACCACCTCGGGGCCGGGGATCTCGCTGATGGCGGAGTTCATCGGACTCGGCTACTACGCCGAGATCCCGGGTGTATTCGTCGACGTTCAGCGAGTCGGTCCTTCCACCGGGCTCCCCACCCGGACCATGCAGGGCGACGTCAGCTTCGCCTACACGCTCTCGCATGGCGACACCCGCCATCCGGTCCTGATCCCGGGCACGGTGCTCGAATGCTACGAGTTCATGCAGTGGGCCTTTGACCTGGCCGAACAGCTTCAGACGCCGATCTTTGTGCTGTCCGACCTCGACCTCGGGATGAACCTCTGGATGACGGATCCTCTCCCCTATCCGACGACCGGATTCGATCGGGGCAAGGTGCTCCACAAGGACGAGCTCGACCAGATGGCTCGCTTTGAACGCTACCGCGACGTCGACGGGGACGGTGTTGCCTGGCGGACCGTGCCCGGTACCGAGCACCCCCTGGCGGCCTACTTCACGAGGGGTTCGGGGCACGACGAGGCGGCGCGGTATACCGAGAGCGACGAGACCTACACGAGGGTGATCGACCGCCTGGCTCGGAAGCTGGAGAGCGGCATCGAGAAGCTTCCCCCACCCCTTCTGGAGGGTGGCTCCGCCGAGGTGGGCATCATCGCCTACGGAAGCTCGGACCCCGCCGTCGAGGAGGCGCTCGACGTCCTTGCGGTTGAAGGAGTAGCCGCCGACTATCTACGGCTGCGTGCGCTCCCGATGGCGCCATCGGTTGCAGACTTCGTAGCGGCGCACGAGCGGGTCTACGTCGTTGATCAGAATCGCGACGGTCAGATGTTCCAGATCCTTCAGGTCGAGCTCGGGCCCCTTCTCGCGGCGCGTCTGCGCTCGGTACGACACTACGACGGATTGCCCCTTTTCGCGGCCGATCTGGTCGACGCGATCAGGCCGCTGGAGTCCACCAGGGTTGGGCAGAGCGCGGTGCCTCTGGTCGGAGCTGGTCACTGATGGCAACAGCATCGGTAAAGACGAACCTCCTCGGGCTGAGTCGTGACGAGTACAAGGGTCTGGCCACCACCCTCTGCGCTGGGTGCGGCCACAACTCGATCACCAACCACATCGTTAAGGCGCTCTACGACCACGGAGTGAACCCGTATCGGCTGGCCAAGATGAGCGGGATAGGATGCTCCTCCAAGGCGACCGCGTACTTTGTCGAGCGGGCCCACGCCTTCAACGCGGTCCACGGACGGATGCCCGCGGTAACCACCGGAGCTGCGGTCGCCGACCGGGATCTGCTCTTCTTTGGCATCAGCGGTGACGGCGATACCGCCAGCATCGGTTTGGGCCAGTTCTGCCATCTGCTGCGTCGCAACGTCGACTGCACCTACTTGGTGGAGAACAATGGCGTATACGGCCTCACCAAGGGTCAGTTCTCAGCCACGGCCGACCTCGGCTCGGTACAGAAGAAGGGAGCCGTAAATCAGCTGGAGACGATCGACATCGCGGGCCTGGCGGTTCAGCTCGGTGCCTCCTTTGTGGCTCGCAGCTTCTCCGGCGATGGGGCCCAACTGGTGCCCCTGCTGCGGGCGGCCCTGTCGCATCGAGGGACCGCGGTGCTGGATGTGATCAGCCCCTGCGTCACCTTCAACGACCACGACGGCTCGACCAAGAGCTATCAGTACGTGAAGGAGCACGAGTTGATCCTCCAGGAGCTTGACTTCATCCCAAGCCAGCATGAGGTCGAGGTCAACTATCCTGAAGGCAGCGCGACCGAGGTCGAACTGCATGACGGCTCGCATCTCCGCCTGCGCAAGTTGGGCCGGGAGCATGATCCCCGAGACCGGATTGCCGCTCTCCAAGTGATCGATGACGCTCGTCAGCGGGGTGAGGTGGTGACCGGATTGCTCTACGTCAACCCCGACACAGCCGACCTCTGCACCGCCGAGAGATTGCCCCAGACCCCGCTCCGCGACCTGGACGAAGCGCAGCTTCGGCTCAGCCCGGGCCAGTTCCGCGAACTCCTCGAGGAGTGGGCCTAGGCTCGCACCGAGCTCTTGCGCATTCTCAGTCGCGTCTCAGGTTGTTCGCGCCAGGGTCAGCTAGCCTGCTGCTGTCGATAGCAGGCTGCGGTGCGCCGTACCGCGCAAGACGGGAGACTCAGATGCGAAAGCGCACGATTGGATTTTCAGGCATCGCGGCTGGGGCGATCTGCGCCGCGGTGGGCGGCCTAACCGTGGTAGCGGCCGCCAGCCCGAGCCCGGCCACCACGCCGGGAGCGGGTACTCAGCGACCGCACCGGCCCCAGCGACTCGCTGGCGAGGTGGTCTCGGATTCCTCAACCGGGGGCAGCCTGGGAGCAGGAAAGTTGGTGATCAAAGAGCCCGACGGCACCGAGGTGACCGTCAACCTGGCCACCCGGACCAAGGCCTGGCGATACCACGGCGTGGGGGTGCGCCCGACATCCGAGAGTCCGTCGACTCTGGCCGTAGGCGAGATCGTCGCCGTGGCCGGACGGAGCCCCGGCGGTGCCCATGTGGCGGTTCGGATCCTCGATCTCGGGTTTCAGGCTGCGAGCTGAGACCACCAGCTACAACACACCGGATGTTCCTCCCGGCAGGTGGGCTGATCCCTCAGCTCACCTGCCAGAGGGGTCAAACGTATTCGTAGCCGGACGGTAGCTCCCGCGGTGGCTGCGGACCGACATAGATCGCGGAGGGACGAATCAGGCGGTTGTGGGCCGCTTGCTCACAGATGGCCGCGGTCCAGCCGACCGTACGGCTGCTGGCAAAGGTTGGAGTGAACATGTCGCGGGGAATCCCGGCCGTGTTCATCACCACCCCCGCGTAGAACTCGACGTTGGTGTACAGTCGCCGACCCGGCTTGAGCTCGTTCAAGACCTTGAGGGCGGTGAGCTCGACATGCTCAGCCAACTGCGCCTGCTCACCTCCCAACTCCAAGGCGACCTCGCGGAGGAGGGTTGAGCGAGGGTCGTCAGTCTTGTAGACCCGGTGGCCGAAGCCCATCAGGCGCTCTCCGGCCTCCACCTTTTCCCGCAGGTAGTCGTAGGCTCGGTCCTCGGTGCCAATCTCGTCGAGGGTATGGAGGGCCCGAGATGGCGCACCACCGTGCAGCGGCCCGGAGAGCGCTCCGATCGCGCCGACCAGGGCCGACCCCATGTCGGCGCCGGTCGAGGCAATGACCCGGGCGGTGAAGGTCGAAGCGTTGAACCCGTGATCCATGGTTAGGATCAGGTACTTCTCTACGGCCTTGGCCTGGGGCTCCTCCGGACGCTTACCGGTCAGCATCTGCAGGTAGGAGGCCGCGTAGTCGAGTCCGGGGTCGGGGGGTACCGGCTCCAGGCCCTGGTGCGCCCGATACAGTCCGGTCAAAAGCACCGGCACCAGAGCGGTCATCCGCACCGCCTGCCGGCGCACCTCGTCGGCGCCGATGTCCATCGTCGGCTCGAGGCCGATCGCGCTCGCCACCAGGGAGACAGCGGTACGCAAAGCGTCCAGTGGCACGAAGGGGTCGATTTCGGCGATTTCGGGTAGGAGGCGTCGAACCTGCTCGGGCAGGACCCTGAGCTTGGTGGTCTCTTCCCGAAACAGCTTGGTCTGCTCGGGGTCGGGAAGCTCCCCGTGGATGAGGAGATACCACACCTGTTCGAAGGAGCACTGACGAGCCAGCACGGTCGCGTTGTAGCCGCGGTAGTGAAAGAACCCCTCTTCCCCACGGACGTCCCCGATCGTCGTCTCGGCGACCGCGACCCCCTCCAGGCCAGCTGGAGCCAAGGCAGGCTGCTCCTTCGCCTTGGTCTCCACGTCCGCGTTGCTCATACCGTGCCTCCTCTGGATTCGGTCAGGGGTGCTCGCCTAGGCGTCGCGCCGACCCCTTGGACGTGGCCTCCCTCCTCTCGGTCCGGCTGGCGGAGAGGAAGAGGAAGACCCAGGCTATCGTGGACCCACCCGCTATCAGGACCAGCATCCCGAGAACGATCGCGATCTCGCCGGCTGTGTTCATCGAGGTCCCTCCGTGTTCACCTCGTATTCTAGTGATCCGGCCCAGTTCCCACCTCCTCGCTCGGTTCCTTGAGTGGTGGCTGTGCCGCGCAGGACGGCGGCCGGTCCAGCCACCTCCATGCCAACCACCCTTGGACCCTTGCGGGTGTCACCTTGACCTCATCGGCAGTCGACCTGCGCCGTGCGCGCCTGGCCCTCTGGGGCCTGGTCGCGGCGACGGTCGCGGACGCCTTCGGGGCCACCATGATCCTGCCCATCCTGCCCCTCTTCGTGAGGCACGCCGGCGCCTCGTACGCCGAGGTCGGCCTGGTTACGGCGGTCTTCTGGGCCGCCGGGCTGGCGGTGCGCTACCCGGTCGGAAAGCTCTCCGATCGGATCGGACGCAAGAACCTGATCCTGATCTCGCAGGTTGTTTATGCCGCCGCGACCGCAGCCTTTGCCCTCTCGCCCTCGCCGCTCTGGTTCATCATCCTGCGCGCCGTTCAGGGCGCGGCCGCCGGGGCGGCGACGGTGCTGGCGCTGGCCGCGGTCGCCGACTTTGTTCCCGCCGAGCGACGGGGTCGCGCCTACGGGTCGCTGACTGGAGCCAACATGGCGGGCACGGTCGTGGGGCCACTGGTTGGGGCCGCTCTCTTCCAGGTTTCTCTGGCCGCCACCTTCCTGGCATCGGCGGCCACCGCCGTGGTGGTGGCCGCGGTCATCCTGGCGACGCTTCCCCGGGTCTCCCCGGCGGCCCGCCCAGCTGTGGCCGAGCCTTCCCCAACCGCGCTCTGGCGGGATCCGATCATCCAGGGGGTGACGATAGCCTCGACCGCGGTCGGGCTGCTGATCGGGATGTACGACACCGTCTGGAGCCTGCTGATGCACGTTCGCCACGCGACCGACCTGGAGATCGGGCTCTCATTCACCCTCTTCGCCCTGCCGTTCGTGCTCGGTTCCTGGCCTGCGGGTTGGTTGGCGGACCATGTCGACAATCGCTGGCTGGTCGGGATCAGCGCCCTGGCGTCCGGGTGCTTTGCAATTGTCTACCCCTTTCTACCGAGTCCGGCATGGCTCATCGGTCTCGGTGTCTTTGAAGGGATCTTCACCGTAACCGGGACACCGGCCCGCCTCGCCATGCTCTCCAGGCGAGTGCATCCGAGCCAAATGGGCAGCGCCCAGGGTCTGTACGGGTCGGCCCAGGTCGGCGCCGCGGCGGTGGCGTCCCTGGTCGCGGGGTCGCTGTTTGGGGTGGGGATCCCGCTTCCGTTCCTGACCACCGCGATTGCCATGTGGATCTCGGCATTGGTCCTAGTGCCCCTCTGGCACGGGGTCGACGGGCGCCCCCGGCCCTCCCACCACCCTGAAGTCGCGGGGACCCCCATCAGCGGACCCCTCTGACAGCCGCCAAAGAGCCCGGGCCCCAACGGACCCGGGCTCCTGCGTCGCCAGATCTCGACCTAGTTGGTCGGTAGGATCACCCGCCGAGCCGTTGCGTTGAGCACGTCGGCGAAGGACGTATAGAGCGCGGCGATCGCGGTCAGAATTCCAATGTAGCCGGCGATGTGCCCCAAGGTGACACTCGCGCCGAACCAGTTCCAGAAGCTGATCGCCAGGAAGGCGAACGTGACCGTCAGCAGGAGGAAGACGGACTGCACCGCGCGGGTCCCGTGCAGTGATGCAATGAACATGTAGGCGGTGAAGATGAACCAGGCGCAGAAGTAGAGTCCTACGATCGGTCCAACCGCGCTGGCCGGCGTGATCTGCTTGAGGAACACATCGATGAGCAGGTAGTAGCTCCACCAGAACGCCCCGAACGCGCTAAATGCTGTTGCGGCAAAGGTGTTGCCCCGCCGGAACGCCCACATCCCAGCGAGGAACTGCGCCGTGCCCCCAAAGGCCGCCGCCATGGGCAGCACCGCAGCGGTGGCGCCGTTGGAGATGATTCCAGCGGCGATGGTCATGGCCATCAGAGTGGTGAACCCGAAGCCGGCCAGACCGAGTGGAGCTGGATCGGCAATGGCGGGAGGCGCCTCCGCGGTGTGCATGACCGCTTGCGGCGCAGCCGGATTGTTGTTAGCCATAGCTGCTTGATACCCCTCTTTGTGGTTGCCTAACTAATGTTGCGAGTCGGCGAGAGAGCTGCCTCGTGATTGCTAGTTCTCCTTTCCCTCCTCTGTTACTGCCCGACTGCGCAGCTCCTCGACCACCGCGGGGTCGGCGAGGGTGGTGACGTCCCCGAGAGGACGGTTCTCCGCGACATCGCGCAGTAGACGGCGCATGATCTTGCCGGACCGCGTCATCGGCAGTTCAGGAGTGAAGAGGACGTTTGCGGGCATGGCGATCTTGCCGATCTTCTTGCCCACGTGATTGCGGAGCTCGGTCATCAGGTCAACCGTCCCTTCCTGGCCCGCCTTGAGGGTGACGAAGG
>DATDII010000213.1:0-4469 GCA_036521135.1 Candidatus Dormiibacterota bacterium
CGCGTACTCGAGTTGGACCTCGAGCCAGTCCCTCGGGACCGTGCTGTCGGCGTCGGTGCTGGCCAGCCAGAGCCGCTCGGGCGGAAGCGACCGGGCCCAGCGCAGGATCGCGGCAAATCCGGCCGCCCGGGCCAGGCCGACGTTGCGCACCTGCAACTCGAGGGTCTCAAACCTCGGCCTCCCGCGCACCGCCGCGGCGCTCTGGTCCTCGCAATCGTCGAGGACGACGACCGCCCAGCTGGGCAGGTCGACCGCCGCCATCGCCAAGGTGAGGGCGTCGAGGCAGGCGGGGAGGAGCTCCTCCTCGTTGAATGCCGGGACCACGACGCCGACCGCGGCCACCTGGGAGTCGGTCATGGGGCGTCCCCGCTGCCCGGGACGCCGGTCGTGGCGGCGACTGAGCGCACCGGCTCGAGGCCATCCCGGCGCACGAGCACGTCGAGCAGGAAGTCCTCCTCCTCGTGCTGGGACAGGATTCCGAGGCCGGGCTCCGACCGGAGCGCCCGATGGACGGCATCCCCGCTCGTCGGGTAGCCGGCCACCGGGTGGCGCCAATGCACGGCGACAAGGGTGCCCTGGGGGCGGAGGGTGGCCACGATCATCCCGATCGCCCGGGCCAGCGGGTCCGGGGTCAGGTAGTAGAGGAACTCGGAGATGACGATGAGGTCAAACGTATCTGCCGGCCACTCTTCGGGAAGTCGCCGCTGCTCGACCTGGACCCCGGGCCGGTGCCGCAGCCGCCGCCGCGCCCGGCGCACCGCCGACCCGACCCCGTCCGCCGCCAGGAGGGCGTCGCAGCGTGGGGCGAGGAGCCTGGTCAGGCGGCCGTTGCCACAGGCCGGCTCGAAGGCGTTCTGGTAGCGGCTCCAGGGAAGGCTGGCCACCGTCAGCGCATGCTTGCGCTGTTCATACCAGCGGGTCTCGAACCCCCAGGGATCCGGGTCGGCCGCGTATAGCCCCTCAAAGTAGGCCAGCGGGGGAGAGGGTTCGGAGGGGGCGGCGATTGGTCGCACTCTGGCGTCTACCAGTCGTCGCCCAGCTCGACCAGCCGGCGACCGTGGTCGAAGAGATCCCGCTCGGCGTGGCTCTGGCGGAGGTAGACGGTGAGGTCGCTGACCCGCCGGCTGTGGCGCCCGTCCCTGGTCAGTGGTCCGGCCCCGAGGGCGCGACCGACGCGCGCGAGCACCTCGTTCACCCCGGCCTCGACCACGGTCCTGGTCCGGCGGGCGACAAGCGCCGCCCTCCCCCGGTCGTCGGCGGGGTCGTCATCGAAGTCCATAGCCGCCTCCCGGAGCACGGCTCGCCTTCCCACGATGGCTCCGTCGATCGCTCCCAGGTGGGCCAGCGCGTGTGGGTCGAGCTCGCGCTGCCCGGCAGCGCGGGTAAGCGCTCGGGCGACCCCCACCGCCCCGCCCATCCAGCAGGCGGCGACGCCGGCCGCACCGTGCCAGAAGCCAGGCCGGTTGGTGTAGGCCCCGACCGCGCCCACGGCCACGGCGGGTACGTTCTCGAAGCGGACGCTTCGGCTGTCACTGCCGGCCATCCCCACCGCGGGCCAGGTGCCCGCCACCGGCGCGACCCCCGGCCGGCGCAGGTCGACGGCGAAGAGGCGGTTACCGCCCGGGGTGGCGGCCGTGACCAAGGCCGCGTCGCAGGCAGCCGCCCCGCTGCAGTAGGGCTTCTCCCCACTCAGGCTCCAGTCATCACCGGCGGCGGCCGCGTCGAGATGGGCGGCGCCGGGGGGCTGGGCCGCCCAGACGCCCCAGAGCTGACCCGGCTCAGGCTCCTTCCCGCCGATCTCGGCGAGGATGGCCACGGCGTCGGTGTGGGCCTCGGCCAGCCGGGCCAGGACGCAGTCGGCCTCCCCGAGGGCAGCCAGGGCCGTCATGCGCTCCTCGGTCCGACCCCGGCCGGGAAGGGGCAGCGAGAGCAGCCCCGCCTCGAGCAGCTGATGGGCTGCCTCGGACGCCGCGGCCGGGTCGGCGAGCGGGCTCAGGTCGTGGGCGTCCGACCAGGCGCCGATGGCCGCCGCCGGGCTAGACGGTGCGCTGCTTCCCATGCCCGAGGTTAACCAGTATCGCCCAGCTAAGGTTCGCCGGGTAAGCAACTGGCCGCGTAACCGACCGGCCCAGCCCGCGCTAGTAGTGGCAGAGGCGCGCTCAGTCCTGCCCCGGCAGGGCCGCCGCCAGTGACGGCAGTCCGGCTACCGGAGGTGGCGACGTGATCATTCTGGGAATCATCCTGTTGATCGTTGGATTCTTGCTAGCCATACCGATTCTTTGGACCATCGGCGTGATCCTGCTGGTCATCGGTGTCATCCTCTGGGTGCTCGGCAGCGTTGGCCACGCGGTCGGCGGCCACCGGCACTACTACTAACTGAGGCCGGCAGGGCCGCGCCCTGAATTGGCGTCAAGGGATCGGCCCGGTTTCCGGAACCCCGGGGGCCGGGTCGGTTCCCTTGCCCCCCGGGGGCACCAGCCTCAGGCTACTTCCTTCTCGTGGTGCTCCCGCCCGATTGCTCCGCTCCGCCTCCCGAGCCCTTCAGGCCGGGCAGGCGCTGCCGGCCCCCCAGGACCGGCGCGAAGAGGTCGCCTCGGTCCCGGACCCGGTCCGCGACCGTCCTCAGGTTGAATCGCTTGGGATCGAGGCCATCCAGCTCGTCCCAGTCGATCGGGGTTGAGACCGGAGCCCCCGGGGCCGGCCGCGGGGAGTAGACCGAAGCCAGGGTCTTGCCGATCACGTTCTGGGTGTAGTCGATCCGGACCAGGCCGCCCCTGGCCCGAACCGACCAGGTCTCGGTGACCAGCTGGGGCGCGACCTGGGCGACCTGGTGCCCGAGCTGGCCGACCCAGTCCCGGACCACCTCCTCGACTGGTCCTCTCCGGATCGGCACATAGATGTGGAGCCCACTCTGCCCGGTGGTCTTGAGCCAGCCCTCGGTCTTGAGGTGATCCAGGCCGGCCTTCACCAGGTGGGCCACCTCGACCGCGCCGCTCCAGCCCGCCTTCGGCCCGGGGTCGAGGTCGAACACGGCCCAGTCGGGCTGGGTCGGCCGGTCCCGCCGAGAGTGCCAGGGGTGAATCTCGATCGCCCCTTGGTTCGCCAGCCAGACCAGCGCAGCCGGCTCCTGGACCAGAGGGCAGATCGTGGGCGTGCCCGGATGGGCCTGCCAGCGGGCGAGCCACTTGGGGGCGGTGTCGGGAACCGCCCGTCGCCAGAAGCTCTTGCCGCCGATCCCATCGGGGAACACCTGGGTGACTATCGCCCGGTCGCGGAGGTGGGGGAGGAGGTAGCGGGAGACCCGCAGGTGGTATCCGATCAGGTCCCGCTTGGTCAGCCCGTCCTCGGGCCAGAGGAGCTTGTCGAGATGGGTGACCGCTACCGTGTGCTCGCCAACCCGGAGCGGGCCGCCCTTGGCGGGAAGCTCGGCCAGCTCCTGGAGCGCCTGGTCGATCTCCCGATCGCCGTTGGGCGGCCCGGGCGAGGTGGTCTCGGTCGGCTGGCTCTTTCCTGAGTAAGACACCCGCACCTCCTCCCCGGAGAGCTCCGGTGCCCGGATACAGGCGCGGGGTGGCACGTCCGGGCGCAGAGTTCGGAAGGAAGGCTGGCGGAGCTTCCCGGTCACCGTCCAACCGGCGTGCTCCACCTCGCAGACCACCTTGGGGCTGGCCCAGATGACGTCGCGGTCCGCGGCTTCGCGCTCCGACCAGGGCGGGGTGCGCCGCGAGATCCGGTCGAGGGCGCCCCTCAGCTCGGCCAGCTGGCGATCCGAGAAGCCGGTCCCGACCCGGCCCGCCGGGCGCAGTTCACCCTCTACGAATACTCCCAGGATCAGGGCCCCGATCTCGCTTCGACGCCCCTTGCCGGGGGCGTAGCCGCAGATGACGCAGTCCTGGGTCGGGCGCACCTTGATCTTGAGCCAGTCCCGGGTGCGCTTCCCGCTGGCATAGGTCGAGCGGGCCCGCTTGGCGATCACCCCTTCGAGCTGGAGGCGGCTGACCTGGCGGTAGAACTCCTCGCCCTGCTCTGGGATCTCGTCCGCGTAGCGAACGAGGGGGTTTTCCTGGATCAGCGCCCGCAGGGCCCGCTTGCGCTCTTCGAGTGGCAGCCGGCGGAGGTCATGGCCGTCGGCGAAGAGAAGGTCGAAGGCCATCAGGGTCACGGGCCTCTCCTCGGCCGCCTCGGCGGCCTGGCTCGGGCGCAGGCCGATCCGCTGTTGGAGGGCGGAGAAGGAGGGCCGGCCATCCTGGTCCAGGGCCACGATCTCCCCGTCGATGAGGCACTCGCGCGCCTGGAGGAAGGGGCGCGCCTGCTCCAGCTCGGGGTAGCGCTCGGTCTCGTCCCGGCCTGAGCGCCCCTGCAGGGTGAGCTGGTCTCCCTGGCAGCGGAGCAGGGCCCGGACCCCGTCGTATTTGAGCTCGAAGACCCATCCCGGATCGGAGAAGGGCGCGTCCACCAGGGTCGCCAGC
>DATDII010000214.1:0-4532 GCA_036521135.1 Candidatus Dormiibacterota bacterium
AGCCGACCGCGCCTTGGCTCCGCCCCGTCGTCTCCGCCCGGACTCGCCGCCTCCTCGCCGGGACCTAGCCTGGCCTGCGGCTCTTGGCCAGCCGCTTCGGGGCCCGCTCAAGCCAGGCCTGCTCGACCAGGGCTTCGATCCGCTTCTTGGAGACGGCCTCCAGTACGACCTCGAGTCCGAGGAAGCTCCGCCGGGCGTCCTGGCGGCGAACCGCCCGGCAGCTGTCCGGGTCGGCTTCCTGGGCCTGATTGGCGTCCCGCTCGCTGATCAGGAACACAACCGTCCTCTCGCCTCTGCTGATGCCGAGGAACGATCGCCCGCGAACCTTGAAGACGGGGGCATCGAAGATGAAGTGGCTTGACTCTTCGACCTCGGGCAGCGCTGTGGCCCAGCGGCGGATGTCGCCGGTGGTCGCCACCGCCGACTTCGGTGTCACCTGCCTGCCTCCCTGGCACCCATCGGGAAACTGTATCCCGCCGACACGCGCAGGCCGGAGCCGACCCAATAGCCAGGTGACGCTGGCCGGCTGGGGGAGGGCACCCATCAGAGCACGCTTCCAGATCGACGCCGGACCTGCTGGGGCGGCCAACTGGCCGCGGCGAGGTCACGCGGAGGTCGCCGAACCAGATCAGCCGCGGAGCAGTTCTTGGGCTCCCTGCGGGTCGACGCGATGACCGCTGGACGCGCGAGCTGCGCAGTAGACGGCGATCGCGATCGTGGCGGCCACCCCGAGCATCCCCGCCACCGCGTAGATCTCTCTGGGACTGAGGGTGGCGGCGAGGGCCCCGCCGACCAGCAGGGAGATGCCCTGGGCTCCTCCGACCGCGGCGTTGGCCGCGGCCGACACCCGTCCCCGCTCGGCGTCGGGGGTGCGGCGGACGAGCAGCGTGGAGAAGCAGACGCCGGCGTACCCGTTTCCGACCCCACCCAGGATCGACAGGGGGGCGAGCATCCAGACCACCGGGGCCACGGCGAACGGGGCCAGGGCGGCGCAGGCGACGCCGGCCCCCGCGATAGTCGCCCAGGTCTGGAGAGGCTCGGTCCTGAGCCGGCCCGCTCCCAGCGAGCCGGCGACGATCCCGGCCATCCACGCGGCCTCGGTGACCCCGTACCAGACGCCCCCGGCATGGAGGGTGACCCGGACCAGGAAGACGAGAACCACGTCCACCATGCCGACCAGGAGAACCACCAGCCCAAGCCCGATGGTGAGCGGGGCCAGCACTCGGTCGGTGCGCAGGATCTCGAAGCCGCCGCGGGCCCGGATCGGCTGATCGGGGGACGAAGCGAGGCCGTCCGGCCTCCTCCTGGTCCTTACCAGGGCCGCTGCCAGGGTGACCAAGACGAAGGAGGCCGCGTCCACGGCCAGCGGCAGACCGCTTCCGAAGGCTCCGGCGAGGACCCCTCCGACCGCCGGCGCCCCGACCAGCGCCAGGGCGTTGAGCGACTGCTGGGCGGAGACCGCCTGAGCCACCCGGTCCTCGCCGACCACCCGAGGGACGAGCGCCGACCAGGTGGTGCCGGTGACTGATGCGGCCGCGCCGAGGAGGGCGACCAGGATCACGATCACCACTAGGGAGTGGATGAAGATGAGGGGAACCGTGCACGCCACCTCGATCAGCCCGGCCCAGACCAGGAGATGCCGAGAGTCGTGCGAGTCAACCAGGCGGCCGACCGGCCGAGACAGGAGCAGCAGTGGGATCAACCCTGCGGCGAGGAGCAAGGCGATCTCGTAGGGCCGGGCGCCGTCGGCCTCGAGTCGGAGGGTCAGGGCGACCAGCGCCACCTCGTCCCCGAACGTCGAGATCACCCGTCCCGCTAGGGCGATGACCAGGTCTGTCCGCGTGGAGGAGGTCTTCAGCATTGCCTGAATAGTATTTGCTGAACATGTCTGTGTCAAGTGCTACGCTGTGACGTCGATGCCCGAACAGCACCCGGCGGGGGCACCTGAGAGCCGGGCTCAGCAGCGTCTGGAGAATCCGAGGAGCATTCGTGCCCTGGCTCACCCGGCCCGGCTCGCCATCATCAACGCGCTGGCCACAGGGGAGGAGCTGACGGCGACCCAGTGCTCCGAGCTGACCGGGCTCAGCCCCAGCGCGACCGCCTACCACCTCAAGTTCCTAGAGCGCCACGGGTTTGCCGAAGCGGCGCCTCCGCGACCGGACCGCCGGGAGCGGCCCTGGCGGGCCAGCGGGCGCGGGACCCACGTCGACCTGGACGCCTCGACACCGGCAGGAGCCTCAGCGGCCGCAGCCGTGGTGGCGGCCTACATCGACACCACCAGGGCGGTCGCGCTCGAGTTCACCGAGGGCGGCCATGCCGAGCCCGAGGAGTGGCGGGACGCTGTGCTTCACAACTCGGACCTCTGGCTGACGGTGGAGGAGTTTGCCCTGGTCGCCGAGCAACTGCGAGCTGTGGTCGAGCCCTACCGGTCGGATGCGCGCGGTGGGGAGCGGCCGGTGGGCAGCAGGCGGGTCAGGGTGATGAACGTGGTAGTGCCCTACTGCCGCACCGGCTCCGGACTAGGCCCGCCAGGGGATGGAGTCCGCCGGGCCGGCCACCCGCGAGGAGTCGGCCCCCGGCACAGCTGACCGCCGGCTGCCACGAGGAGCCGGGAGCAACAGGGGACGACCCAGCAGGGTCACCTGCGGAGTTTCGATCTCGGTCGATGGGTATTCGGCGGTCTCGACCAGACGGAGCAGCGTGACCGAGCTCGCCATGCCTTCTCCCGGGAGGATGACGAGAATCGCCCGATGGCGAGCCCGGGGAGGCCAGGTGGGGAGCCTGCCGCCGGCGTCAAGTACCGGCGGACGTTCCCTCTGGAGCCAGCAGTGTCCTTAAGTAGTCTTCCAACTTGTCGAAGCTGTCTTCCTGGCCGTCGTGCTTGGTCATGTGGTCGCGCCCAGCCTTGTCCCGGAAGGACAGGGTGTTCGTCAGCTTCGTCAGCCCGTTGACTTCCTGCAGTTGCACGGTCTCGACCGCCTCCGCATCGGGCCAACCCTCAAACCGCCACGTCTCGACGGTCCGGCTCGGCGGCTCGACCTCCAAGTGGGTTCCCCGAAAGGAGCACTCGGTACCGTCACCGGTGACGAAGACGATGTGGTAGTCGCCGCCAACCCGCAGGTCGATCGAGCACTCGGTCACCTGACACTCAAAGGGGGCGAACCACTTCCTCACATGCTCCGGCTTGGTCAGGACCTCGAAGACTAGTTCGATCGGGGCCTCGAACTCCCGAGTGATGACGACGTCGAGGTCGTTGGGGTATTCCACGACCGCCGATCGGTGGCGTGTAGGTGTCACTGGGGCTCTCCTTGTCGTTGTAGCTCGTTGAGGTAGTCGTCCAACCGATCCAGCCGGTCGTTCAATGCCCGCTCGTACGGGGCCAGCCACTCCTGCAACGGCCGGAGGGACGCGGGCTCGATGTGGTAGAGGCGACGACGCCCCTCCGCTCGGCACCTGACCAGTCCGACCTCCCTGAGCACCCGTAGGTGCTTGGACACCTGAGGCTGGGACATGGAGAGGCCGCTCACGATCGCCCCGACCGGCTGCTCGCCGGTGGCTAGGTGGTCGAGCACGTCGCGACGCTGGGCCTCGGCGATCGCGTTGAAGACATCTGAAGTCGTGGAGGATCGGGCCATTCTGGCACTATATATTCCTATATCGACATGGGTCAAGAGATGGAGTCCCGGATTGGACGCCAGCGAGCTAGCCCGGGCCGTGCCCAGCGATCAGGAGCGAGCCCGGTCCGGGCCCCACGATCCGACGTCGCAGCCGTTCTGCTAGGGGGCAGCCCGCTACCGGCCCGTGCTTGGCGGAAGCACGAGGGGGGCTGGTGGAGCCGGCGGGAATCGAACCCGCGACCTCTTCCATGCCAAGGAAGCGCGCTCTTTGGCCCCGGCGGTGCACCCGCCGGCACACTGTTGAGCGGTGATCATATGGTGCCATAGGTGGTACCATATATCGGTGCGTAAGACTACCGTATATCTGACAGAGGAGCTGAAGAACTCCCTGCGAAGGCAGGCGGATGTCTCCGGTCGCTCTGAAGCGGAACTTATCCGCGAGGCAATCGAAGCTCAAATTCGCGGAGCCGATCAGATGCGCCCTCGCGGAAGGCTCTTCGCCAGCGGTGATCCACTGCTCTCGGACCAGGTGGACAACGCTCTCCTAGGCTTCGGCGAGAACTGAACGTGCTCGTCTGCGACACCAGCGGGCTGGTTGCCTACTTCGATGCCAGCGATGTTCACAACGCCCAGGTGAGTCGGATTATCGAAGCCGATCCGGGCCCTTTCGTGGTGTCACCCTACGTAGTGGCAGAACTCGATTATCTCCTGGCAACGCGCCGAGGGGTGGCCGCTGAACTGACGGCTCTCGCCGAGCTGACTGGCGGAGCTTGGGAACTGCCCTGCATCGCTACTGGTGAGTTGAATGACGCTGCCGCAGTCATCGACAAGTATCGGGACCAGAAAATCGGCGTCGCGGACGCCTCTTTGGTGTTGCTCGCTCGGCGTTACCGGACCGATCGTATCCTCACGTTG
>DATDII010000215.1:0-3300 GCA_036521135.1 Candidatus Dormiibacterota bacterium
GAGCCCAACGTCGGCGTCGCCGGCAACGTCGTCTTCGTGGCCATGCGCGACATCCCGAGCGGCGCCGAGCTCACCATCGACTACGCCATGATCGACGACCACGACCAGGTCATGGCCTGCCGCTGCGGCGCCGCCGGTTGCCGGGGGGTCGTCTCCGGCCAGGACTGGCGCCGGCCTGACCTCCAGGCCCGCTACGGGAAGTACTTCTCCTGGCACCTCCAGAGGAAGGCGGGGCTGCTCCCCTGAGCCAGCCCTGCGCGAGCGGGGGGGTCGCTAGCCTGAGCGGATGCCAGGGCAGGCCCAGATCACGGAGCTGACCACGGCCAGGACCAGGCTCCGGGCCTGGCGCCCGGCTGATCGGGCTCTCTTCGCCGAGCTAAACCGCGATCCCCTGGTGATGGAGCACTTCCCGAGCGTGCTCTCAGAGGCGGCCAGCGACCGGCTGGCCGACCGGATCGAGGCGCGGCT
Organism: Candidatus Dormiibacterota bacterium; assembly: GCA_036521135.1. Lineage (GTDB taxonomy): Bacteria > Chloroflexota > Dormibacteria > Aeolococcales > Bog-877 > Bog-877. The sequence goes on from DATDII010000215.1 coordinate 469, forward strand.
GGCGGAGCAGGGCTGGGGGCTCTGGGCGGTCGAGCTCAGGGCGACCGGGGAGTTCTGCGGGTTCGTCGGCCTCAACCAGGCCCACTTTCCCGCCCCCTTCACCCCGGCGGTGGAGGTGGGCTGGCGGCTGGCCCCAGCCCACTGGGGCAGGGGCTATGCCAGCGAGGCGGGCCTGGCGGCGCTCGGGTACGGGTTCACCGCGCTTGAGCTTGGCGAGATCGTAGCCTTCACCACCACCGCCAACCACCGCTCGCGCCAGGTGATGGCCAGGCTCGGCATGCGCCACGACCCGGCGGACGACTTCGACCACCCCGGGATTCCCCCCGGCCATCCCCAGCGCCGCCACGTGCTCTACCGCCTCTCGCGGTCCGAGTGGACCACGGGCCTGGGGCCGAGATCGAGTGGGCGGGCGGACGGTCGAAGGCAGCTCCCGCCCGACCCCAGCCCAGGCTGAGGCCGGCGACCCTGACCATGGCCAATCCGGGCCCGCCCCGATGAGTGCCGGTCTATCGATCGACCTGCGCCCGCTGCGTCAGAGCCCGGATCTGCGTCGGCTCCTGGGCGGGCGGGCCGTGGCCCAGCTGGGGAGCACGATCACGGCGGTGGCGGCCGCCCTCGAGGTCTACCGCCTCAGCCACTCGTCCCTGGCGGTGGGGGCGGTTGCGATCACCGCCGCCGGGCCGATGGTCCTCGGGATGCAGGTGGGGGGGAGCCTGGCCGACTCGATGGACCGCCGCCTGCTGATCATCTGGACCCAGGTCGGCTCCGGGATCGTGGTCACCGGTCTCGCCCTCAACGCGCTCCTGCCCGCCCCCCGGCTCTGGTTGATCTTCCTCCTGGTGGCGGTCGCGGGCGCCTCCCTCGGGGTCGGCTCCCCCGCCCGCGCCGCCGCCGTCCCCACTTTGGTCAAGCCCGAGCTGATGCCGTCTGCGGCCGCCCTCAACTCCATCGTCAACCAGGGCGCGGTGCTGGTCGGCCCCGCGGTCGCCGGACTCCTCGTCGCCCACCTCGGCTTCGCCCTCGCCTACGGCGTCAACGCGATGACCTTCCTGATCTACACCGGGCTGGTCATCGGCATGAGCCCCCTGCCCAGGAGCCGGGTCGGGGGCGCCGGTCTGAGCGCGTTCGTCGAGGGGCTCCGCTTCGTCCGGGGGCACCGGCTCCTGCTCAGCCTGCTCGTGGTCGACCTCAACGCCATGGTCTTCGGCATGCCGACGGCCCTCTTCCCAGCGCTCGGGACCGGGCGCTTCCACGGCGGGGCGACGGCGGTCGGGCTGCTCTACTCTGCCCCCGCCGCCGGGGCCCTCCTGGGGGCGGCGACCAGCGGCTGGCTGACAAGGGTCTACCGGGCCGGCCCGGTCATCCTCGGAGCGGTCCTGCTCTGGGGGGCCGCCCTGGTCGGGTTCGGCCTCTGCCCGCTCTTCCCCCTGGCGCTGCTCCTGCTCGCCCTGGCCGGCGCCGCCGACCTCGCCTCCGAGGTCCTCCGCGGAACCCTGCTCCAGCTGGCGGTCCCGGACGAGCTCCGGGGCCGGGTCAACGCCCTCTCGCTGGCCGAGGTGACTGGCGCCCCCGCCCTGGGCAACTTCGAGGCCGGGGTGGTCGGCACCATCTTCACCCCGGTGATCTCGGTCGTCTCGGGCGGGATCGCCTGCATGGTCGGGGTCGGCCTGATCGCCAGGCTCTCCCCGACGCTCCGGGGGGCGAGGCTCCGCGCCGGGACGGTGACGGTGACTCCGGTGGAGGCGAGCTCCTTCAGCCCCGAGCCGAGGGAGTAGAGGCAGGCCGGCTGCGGCAGGGGCTGGGCAACCGTCGGAGGGGCTAAACCAGATGCTCCAGACCCCTTGCCGAGCCTTGCTGGTACGAGTAGACTGGCCGCGACGAGACGGGAGGCGGCGGGAGTGGGAAACCCCGCCGCGAGTTGGCGATGTGACAGGGGGCGAGGGCGCTCCCGATCAGGAGAGGAGACGTCGGCGAGATGAGCCACCGGGCGTGTTCAGCGCTACTCCAGCTGGGAGCCTGACCGTGTCGGCGCGCGAGCTTCAGAAACGGCGCGGCCGTGCGACCCCAGGGTCCCGGCCAGAGGAGGACCCCAGGTAGTGAGAATCCCAAGTTGGCGGCAGGGGCGCGCAGCCCAACAGTCCCTACACCCTGGCAGAGGGCGCCGGCTCTTCCCCGCCCTCGGCTTGGTCGCCGCCGCCGGGCTGGTGGCCCTGGGCGCGACCGTGCTCCCGGGAAGCCACTCAGCCCCGCCGACCCGCGCCAGCCTGACCGCGGCGGGCGGCAACGCCTACACCGCCTTGGACCCCTACCGGCTCCTCGACACCAGAAACGTGGGCCAGACGGCGCTCGGTCCGGGCGGCATCAAGGAATTGCAGGTGACCGGTGTGGACTCGGTCCCCGCCGACGCCACCGCGGTGGCGCTCAACGTGACCGCCACCGACACCACCACGGCCAGCTACCTCACCCTCTATCCCACCGGAACGACCCGGCCCACGGCCTCCAACGTCAACTGGTCGCCGAGCCAGACGGTCGCCAACATGGTGATCGTGCCGACCGGGACGGGCGGCAACATCGACATCTACAATCAGCTGGGCTCGGTCGACGTGGTCGTCGACCTTGAGGGCTATTTCGCCCCGGCGACCGCCGGGAGCACCGTCGGCAGCTACGTGCCCCTGACTCCCTTCCGAATCGCTGACACGCGCCCGGGCAGCGGCCAGGGCTACGCCGGCGGCACCCTCCATCCGAACAGCACGCTGACAGTTCAGGTGACCGGTCAAGGCACCGTTCCCGCGAGCGGGGTCACCGCCGTGGTCCTCAACGTGACCGCCACCA
>DATDII010000216.1:0-4646 GCA_036521135.1 Candidatus Dormiibacterota bacterium
CGGCTGGGAGAAGAGGAGCAGCGCCCGCTTGTACTCGGCCACCCGCCGGGCGAAGCCGATGGTGAGGGCCCCGGGCAGGAGCGCCTCCTGGATCCATCCCAGCTCGGCGCCGGGGCCGCCCCGGTTCTGCTCCGCCAGCGCCAGCCGGTTCCGGGCGCCCTCGACCAGACGCCGGCGCCCAGGGGCGCGGGCCTCCCAGAGCTCCCGGTCGGAGGCGGCCTTGAGCCGGGACCAGTCGACCGCCCCGTGGACGTCCCAGCGAGGCCCGAGGTAGCGCTCGAGCAGGTGGCGCATCTCACTTGAGATCCAGTGCTTGGCGTGAACCCCGTTGGTGACCGCGCGAATCGGGACCTCCTCTTTGAGAAGGTCGGGCCAGAGGCCAGCGAACATCCGCCGGCTCACCTCCCGGTGGAGCTCGGAGACGGCGTTGGCCTGGCCCGAGAGGCGCAGCCCCATCACCGCCATGTTGAAGGAGTCGTCGGGGCTCTGGCCCGGGAAGTGCCCGAGCTCCATCAGCCGGTCGAGCGAGACCCCAACAGCGTCGCACCAGCCCTGGAAGTACTCCCCGATCAGCTCCCTTGGGAAGTGGTCGATCCCAGCCGGAACCGGGGTGTGGGTGGTGAAGACGGTCGCAGCCCGGACCGCCACCACCGCCTCCTCGAAGGCCAGGCCCTCCTGCTCGACCAGCTGGCGAATCCGCTCCAGGACCAGGAAGCCGGCGTGGCCCTCGTTGCTGTGGAAGAGGAGCGGCTCCTCGCCGACGTGGGCGAGGGCCTGGACGCCGCCCATCCCGAGCAGGATCTCCTGGCGCAGACGGTGCTCGACGTCGCCGCCGTAGAGCCGGTCGGTGGTGCGGGCCAGGTCGTCGGGGTTGTCGACCCCGGTGGTGTCGAGCAGGTAGAGCGGAACCCGCCCGACCTGCTGGCGCCAGATCCTGGCCCGCAGCGTCCGACCGCCCATCTCCAGCTCCACCTGGCCCCGGTCGGCGGCGACCAGGCCGAGCGCCTCCGGGTCCTGCTCCTGGTAGCCCTCCCGCTGCCACCCGGTCGGGTCCAGCTGCTGGTGGAAGTAGCCCTGCTGGTAGAAGAGTCCGACCCCGACCAGGGGCCAGCCCTCGTCGGCACAGACGCGGAGATAGTCCCCAGCCAGGACGCCCAGGCCGCCCGAGTACTGCGGGATCGACTCGCTCACCCCGAACTCGGGCGAGAAGTAGGCCACCCGCGGCATCGAGCCGGGGGCCAGAGGTCCGGCCGGGGCGGATGGCTGCTCAACCCTGAACCGCTCAACGGCGCGCACAGTGACAAGGTAGCGGCAAGCCGGCCCGGGTCGCCCGATCGCTCGAATCCGGCAGCGAGGGGCGGCCGGGACCGCTCCGATAAGATCGGACGGTGATCGGAGAAGACGAGAGCACCGGCGCGGGCACCGGAGAGGAGAGGTCGCGGAAGCCGTCCCGGGCCGCCCACGATCAGGCGATTCCCCAGGCGTTGCTTGACTTCATGACGACCGGCTGGGACGGGGCCCCGCCCAGCCCGCCCGACCCGATCTCCGGGACTGAGAGCTATGCCAGCCGGCGGGAGCGCCTCTCTGAGCGCTTCCCGGGAATGCTGATCGTGGTCCCGGCCGGGGTCGAGCGGGTCCGCGCCAATGACACCAACTACCGCTTCCGGCCGGGCACCGACTACCTCTACCTGGTCGGAGCCGGGGAGGCGGACGAGGTCCTCGTCCTCGAGCCGAAGCCAGAGGGTGGCCACCGGGCTCGGGTCTTCACCGAGCCGGAGGCCGACTTCACCAAGAGCGACTTCTTCGCCGACCGGGCCAAGGGCGTGCTCTGGGTCGGTGCCGGTCGGGGGCTGGCCGCCACCGCGGCCCACCTCAAGGTCGACGCCCAGCCGATCGCGGACCTCAAGGGCGCGATCTCAGGCCATGACCGGGGCGTGGTCCTAAGGGGCCTCGACCCCAAGGTCGACGAGCTGGCCTCGGACCTGGCCGGCCCCGACGAGGAGCTGGTCAGCCACCTGTCGGAGATGCGCCTGGTCAAGGATCCCCTCGAGGTCGAGCTGCTCGAGCACGCCTGCGACCTCACCCGCCAGGGCTTCGAGGACGTGGTCCGGGCGCTGCCCGCCGCCCGGACCGAGCGCGATGTCGAGGTCGCCTTCTTCGCCCGGGCCCGCTCGGCGGGCAACGACACCGGCTACCCCACCATCGCCGCGGCTGGCAGCCACGCCACCGTCCTGCACTGGAGCCGCAACGACGGCCAGGTCCGCCCGGGTGAGCTGCTCCTCCTGGACGCCGGGGTGGAGACAACCCGCTTCTACACGGCCGACATCACCAGGACCATGCCGGTCAGCGGTCGCTTCACCCCGGTCCAGCGCCGGGTCTACCAGCTCGTCTACGACGCCCAGCAGGCCGCGTTTGCGGCGGTCAGGCCGGGCAACGAGTTCGTCGCCCCCAACCGGGCCGCCATGGAGGTGCTGGCCACCGGTCTGGAGGAGATGGGTCTGCTTCCGGTCAGCGCCGCCGCCTCGTTGGAGAAGGAGAGCCAGCTGCACCAGCGCTACACCCTGCATGGGGTGAGCCACATGCTGGGGCTGGACGTGCACGACTGCTCCCACGCCCGGGACGAGACCTACCGGCTCGGGACCCTCGAGCCGGGCATGGTCCTGACCGTGGAGCCCGGCCTCTACTTCCAGCCCCACGACCTGACCGTGCCCGAGGAGCTCCGCGGCATCGGCGTTAGGATCGAGGACGACGTCCTGGTTACCGAGGCCGGCTACCAGCTCCTGAGTCAGGGACTGCCGTCCGCGCCCGACGAGGTGGAGGAGTGGATGGCCCGCATCTGGAGCCAGCCGGTCAGCTGATCACCAGGGCGCCGCTCAGCTGACGCTGAGCGCCTCGACCAGGCCCTCCTGGAGCCAGCTCAAGAGGTGGAGGGTCGCCAGGGGTGGCCGGCGGTGCTCGTGGATGCTGTACTGCTCCTCCCAGCCGTCGCTGGTGATCCCGACCCGCTCCGCCAGGGCGAGCCGCAGCAGGTTGAGGGCGCGCAGCCAGGCCATCGCCGAGTCGGCCGAGAGGAGGATCCGCCCCTCGGCCTCGAGCGCATCGCGAACCTGGCCGAGGTCGGCGGCTCGGGAGTCGGCCAGGTCGGTCCCGACCAAACGCTGGAACTCCGCCTCGTCGGCATCCTCCTGGTAGGCGCGGGGCCGGGCCCACTGGGAGTGGTCGACCAGGGGCTCGAGCCGCTCCAGGATCTGGAGCAGCGCCTTGCGCTCGCCGCGACCCACCCGGACCTGGACCAGCTCACCCTGCCGGTTGATCTGGGCCAAGCTCAGTCGCGGGCCAGAGTCGCCTGAAGCCCGTGGGCGTGGAGCTGGGCGACCGCCACCTCGGCGCGCTCGCGGGGCTCGGTCGCGACCACCGCCTTGCCCTCCTGGTGCACCTGGAGCATGAGCTTGGTCGCCGTGGCCAGGTCGTAGCCGAAGAGGCGACGGAAGACGAAGACGACGTAGCTCATCAGGGTGATCGGGTCGTTCCAGACCACCACCTGCCAGGGACGGTCGCGGCGGCCCCGTTCCTTCTGGCCCGTCCCGGCCTCCTTGACCACCAGCTCGTTGGTCGCACTCACGGCCTCCTAAGGTAACTCGCCGCCCTGAAAGTGGCATCCTGGCACTCGACGACCGCGGTCGCGTGGCACCCGCTACCCTGATCTGAATGCGAGGTGCCGGTCCAGCTCCGAACCAGCCGCCCCGGCGCCGCCGCTGGGGCCGCCGGGCTCAGCTCGGGGTGATCGGCGCCAGCTCCGCGATCGCTCTGCTCCTGGCCGGGTGCGGGAGCAACCCGCTCAGCTCCGCGGACAGCGGCGTGGGCTGCTCGGTGACGGTGCTCATTCCCAGCCTGGGCAGCAGCCTGCTCGGAGCGGTCCAGGCCAAGGTGGGCGGTCGCGTCTACCAGCTCAAGCGCAACGTGAACACCGTCGCCGTGGCCTGCGGCGACCGGGCGACGGTTTCCGCCCGGGCGACCGACCCCGCCCAGCACCCCTTCACGGGATGGTCGACCAACGGCGTCGCCAGCTCCGCCTCCACCCTGACCGTCACCGTCAATGGACTGCTCTCGGTGCGGCCGCGCTTCCTGCTTCCGCGTGCTCCCGCCACGCCCTCCCCGAGCCCGACTCCCAAGGCAACCCCGAGCGCGACGGCCGCCCCGGTGGCCCTGGACCAGTGGGTCTCCTACGACGCCGCCAGCAAGACCGTGACCTGGAAGGTGGTCGCCGCCTACCAGGGCGTGAACCATGGCCTGAGCTTCGACGGCGAGGCGGATGGGGCCATGAAGCTCACCGTCCCCAGGGGCTGGACGGTAACCGTGGACTTCAGCAACGTCGGGACGACCAACCACTCGGCCGTGATCGTGACCTCAACCGGCATGACTCCGGTCTTCGCCGGTGCCGAGACCCCAAGCCCGATGAATGGAACGGCACCGGGGCAGACGGCCAGCTTCACCTTCAGTGCCAGCCAGACGGGGAGCTACCGCCTCGCCTGCCTCATGCCCGGGCACGAGGCGGCGGGGATGTGGGAGACCTTCACCGTTAGCAGCGGGGGCCTGCCCTCCGTTCAGCTCTAGCCGGCTCGCCGTCGCCAAGGGACCTGCACTTC
>DATDII010000217.1:0-3441 GCA_036521135.1 Candidatus Dormiibacterota bacterium
CGCGACCACGTCCGGGCCTGGATCGAAATGGGCGTTCTGGTCCAGGACCGAGACCCCACCCTCTACGTCCACCGCCACACCTTCCGGCCCCCGGGTGAGGGCGGTCCCCGAGAACGACTGGGCTGCTTCGCGGCGGTGGAGCCGGTGCCTCATGAGCGAGGGGAGGTGCTCCGCCACGAGCTGACCATGACCGCGCCAAAAGCCGACAGACTGAAGCTGCTCCAGGTCGCTCGCACCCAGACGTCGCCGGTCTTCCTGCTCTACCAAGGCTGCCCAGAGGTCACCCGCGAGCTGGAGGCTGCCGCCGCGGGCGCCCTACCCTTCGCGGAGGCGGTGGTCGAGGGCGACCACGGCGCCGAACGGCACCAGCTCTGGCGCGTCTCCGATCCGGTGACCGTCGCCAGGGTCGGGGGAAGTCTCAGCCAGGCCCGCCTCTTCATCGCCGATGGCCATCACCGGTACGAGACGGCGCTCAATCTGAAGCTGCCCGGCATGCTGGCGCTGCTCTCCCCGCTCGACGATCCCGGCAATGTGATCCTGCCCACCCACCGCGTGGTCCCCAATGCCGCGCTCACGCCAGGGGAGATTGGCGCGTCCCTGGTGGCGAGGGGGTGGCAATCTGAACCGGCGGGGGGCGTCCCCGCCGCCCTCGACCGGATCCAACAGCTCCGCGACCCCGCTCATGCCTTCGCCGTCTTGGGCGGGAGCGGCTGCACCGTGCTCTGGCGAGCCCGGGACGCAGCCGGCGAGCTCGATCCGCTCGCGAGGCTCGACGTCACAGTCCTGGAAAAAGAGATCCTGGAGCCTCTGCTGGGAATGTCCACGAGTTCCGCAGCGAGCGGGGGTCTGATCTACACCCGAGACGCAGGCGAGGCGCTCCGGCTCAGCCAGGACCGCCAAGGGGTCGGCTTCCTCTTGAACTCAACCACAGTGGCCGAGATGGCCGCCGTCGCCACGGCCGGGGAGGCGATGCCTCAGAAGTCGACCTATTTCTTTCCCAAGGTTCCAGCTGGGCTGGTCCTCATGAGCGTCGACCAAGCCGCCCTGGACCCGCCCGCTTGAGAGGGCGCGCAGTTTGGACCAGGGGTGGATTCGGGTAGGGTTTAGCCGGAGTGCCCACTTACGCCTATCGCTGCCAGGCCGGCCACCAGTTCGAAGCCGTCCAGCGCATCACCGAACCTGCGCTGGCGCAGTGCGTCACCTGTGGCGCGCCCGTCCATCGGGTCGTCTTCCCGGTCGGCATAGTGTTCAAGGGCCAGGGCTTCTACAAGAACGACTCCAGGTCATCGAGCTCGGGCTCGATCGCGCCCGCCGGCTCAAGCGGCCAGGAGGCTGCGGCGGCCCCTGCCCCGGCGGCGGCGAAGTCGGAGACGGGCGGCGAGAGCAGGAAGTCGGAACCACCCAAGAAAGAGTCAGCGTCTGGAAGCGCGGCCCCTGCGGGCACGGGCGCCTGACGCCGGGAGAACAAATGGCTGAGCCACTACAGGTGAGCGACACGACCTTCGACAGCGAGGTGATCAAGTCCTCGACCCCGGTTCTGGTCGACTTCTGGGCCGACTGGTGCAACCCTTGCAAGATGCTGGCGCCGATCGTCGAGGACCTGGCCAGCGAGTACGGGTCCCGGGTCAAGGTGGCCAAGTTGGACGTCGATGCCAACCCCAACATCGCGGGCCAGTTCGGCGTGATGAGCATCCCAACCTTGATCCTCTTCAAGGGCGGCGAGGCGGTCCAGCGCGTGGTCGGGTACCAGCCGAAGGCGGCGCTCAAGGCCAAGCTCGACGCCCTAGTCTGAGTCTGGCCGGGGGAACTTGACCCGCTACGATCAGGCATCCATGCCAGATCTCCAGGGGACATGGGCGCGCGCTCTCAGGGAGGCGGCCTCCGCGCTTGGCGCCGATCCGGCCCCGGACCCCTCCGTCGAACCCTCCGCCCTTCCGGACAGCGGGGACTACTCCTCGACCTTGGCCTTTCGCCTGGCGGGGCGGCTGAAGCGGCCGCCAAGAGAGATCGCGGCCGAGCTGGAGGCCGAGCTGGCCCGCGCGACTCTCCCCCACTGCCGGGAGGTCTCGGTCAGCGGCAACGGCTACCTCAACTTCAAGATCGATTTTTCCTCGCTCACCCCGGGTGTGCTCGAGGGCGCGCTCAATCTGGGCGAGGTGATCAGCCTTGATCCCGACGCCGGGGCCAAGGTGGTGGTCGAGCACACCGCCACCAATCCCAACAAGGCGGCCCACGTCGGCCACCTCCGCAACGCCTGCATCGGCGACACCGTCGCCCGGCTTCTGCGCGCCCGGGGCCACCCGGTCGAGGTTCAGAACTACATCGATGACACCGGCGCCCAGGTGGCAGACGTCCTGGTTGGGATCCGCCACCTCGGCCTCAGGGCCGAGGAGGGTGAGGCCTTCGACCGCTTCTGCTCCCGCGCCTACGTCGAGGTCTGCAACCGATATGAGGCCGACCCGCAGTTGGTCGCGCTCCGGGACCGCACCCTGCGTCAGATCGAGGACCGTGAGGGGGAGGTCGCCCTTGCCGCCAAGGAGCTGGCGGGCAAGGTCGTCGACGCCCACCTCCTGACCATGGCCCGGGCCGGGGTGGGCTACGACCTGCTCACCTGGGAGTCGGACATCATCGAACTGGGCTTCCTTGGCCACGCCCTCGACTGGATGCAGGAGGCGGGGGTGATCCGACGGCCGGCCGCAGGCCCCCTCCTTGGATGCTGGGTCCTGCCCCTCGAGGAGGGACCTGACGACCAGGAGCTGGGGCAGGGCGACGCCAAGGTCCTGGTCAAGAGCGACGGGGTGGCCACCTACACCGGCAAGGACGTCGCCTACCACCTCTGGAAGTTCGGCATCCTCGGCCTGGACTTCTGGTACCGGCTCTGGTCGCCCCAGGGGCCGGCGAGCACCACTGCGGAGGAGGAGCTGGCGCAGCTGCCACCAGCGCGCTTCGGCCGGGCCGCCAGGGTTGTCAACGTCATCGATCAGCGTCAGGCGGCGCCCCAGAAGGCCGTTCGCGAGGCCCTGCGCCGCCTCGGGTTCGAGAGGCAGGCGGAGGCGCTCCACCACCTTGCCTACGAGGTGGTTGCCCTCTCGCCGAGCGCCGCCCTCGCTCTTGGGGTCGATACCAGCGAGGGCCGGGCGATGTACACCTTGAGCGGGCGCCAGGGGATCGATGTGGGGGCCGACGACCTACTCGACGAGGCCGAGCGACAGGTGCGCTCCAAGGCTCGGGATGGAGGGGTCGCTGCCCGGCTCGCCGCCAGCGCCGTGCGCTACTACCTCCTTCGCTTCGGGCTCAACTCGATCATCAATTTCGACTTTGGCGAGGCCCTTCGGACCAGCGGGGACACCGGCGTGTACCTGCAATACGCCCACGCCCGCGCCTGCGGCATCCTCGCCAAGGTCGAGCCCCTGCCGAACCCGCCGACAGTACCCGAGTTGA
>DATDII010000218.1:0-3639 GCA_036521135.1 Candidatus Dormiibacterota bacterium
GGGGGCTGGTCTCACGCCAGATCGCGTCGACCAGGTGGTACTGGAGCGCCTCCTCGACGTCGAAATAGCGACTGGCGGCGAGGTCGATCTCGATCCGCTCGGCGGGCTGCTGGGTCGCCTGGCCGACCATCTCGACAAAGTGCTCGAGCTGGCGCTGATGCTGAGCCACCACCTGGGCCACCCCCCGGGCGGCGCCACTGGTTGCTAGCCCGTCGTCATGGAGGCGGAGCCGGGAGTGGCTGGCCGCCTGGCGACGGTGGGAGACGGCCAGGACCCCAAGGGCTGGCCCCTCGGCGCGCCCGGCGCAGACGGCCTCGACCCGGACCCCCAGGGCGGCGATCGTGTCCATCAGGGTGAGCGCTCCGGAGAGCGTCCCCTCGGCGCTGTTGATGTGGAGCTGGATCGGATCATCCCCGGAGCCGTCGAGGGTCATCAGCTGGGTCGCGACCGCGGTCGCGGTCAGGTCGTCGAGCCTCCCCCGGATCCAGACGATCCGCCGGTCGAACATGTGGGCCTCGAGCCAGTCCCCGAGCGCCGTCCCCTGGTACGAGGTCGCCCTGGGGGCGGGTTCAGGCTGACCCGGCACCGGTTCGCTTCCCGCAGAGTTAGCCAGCATCGTCAGGAGCCCGCGCCTGGAGCTTCCAGTCAAGCCGCTGATCTAGGGCGGCCGCGTACCGCTCCAGGGTCGAGAGCCGGACGTCAGCCGACCCCGACTCGAACCGGGCGATCGCCGACTGCGAGGTGCCCATCCGAGCGGCGACCTCGGTCTGCGAGAGCCCGAGGTCAACGCGCCGGGCCATCAGCTCCGATCCCAGGCTGCGGCGCCGGGCCGCCATGCCGGCGAATCCGGGGAAGACCGGATCGTGGCTTCGACTTCCCATTCCGTCTCCCGTTCCGAGGTCCGGGCCTGCTGCCATCTCGCATCTGATATCTTACATGGGAGATATCAGATTTGGTATGGAGGCCAGTCGAGGTGGTGCCAATGTACCCGGAGTTGGACGGCCAGGGGCCGCTGATGGCATCGGTGATTCCGACGGTGCTGGACCAGTCGATGCGGGGCGAGCGCGCCTACGACATCTACTCCCTGCTCCTCAAGGAGCGGATCGTCTTCCTGGGCCAGGAGGTGGACGATCAGATCGCCAACCTGCTGGTCGCCGAGATCCTCTACCTTGAGGGCCAGGATCCAGAGCGGGACATCCATCTCTACATCAATTCACCAGGCGGCCTCGCCTATGCCGGGATGGCCATCTACGACGTGATGCAGCACGTCAAGTGCGAGGTCTCGACTTTCTGCATCGGCATGGCCATGTCGGCGGCGGCGATGATCCTCGCCGGTGGCGCCGCCGGGAAGCGGCTGGCACTGCCCAGTGCCAAGATCATGATCCACCAGGGTTCGGCCGGGACGAGGGGCGCCCCGCGCGACATGGAGATCCAGCTCAAGGAGGTCCTGGCCAACACCCGCCGGATGGCCGAGATCCTCGCCCACCACTCGGGGCGGCCGCTGGAGCAGGTCGAGCGCGACATCGACCGCGACTACTTCCTGACCGCTGCCGAGGCGCTGGACTATGGCCTGATCGACGAGGTCCTGGCGCCCCGGCGGGGCCTAGCGGCAGGGGCCCCGACCGACCCCGCCGCCGACCTGCCCCTGGTCGCGGCCGGCGAGCGCGCCTAGGACCGGCCCGGCAGGGGATGCCTCTCCAACACCGCTGCTAGAGTCGAGCGGATCCGATCGCGCAGATGTCCTCGCGAGGTGAATTCCTGATGCCAGCGTCCGGACCCACGATCATCGCCACCAGCATCGGGTTCGAGGCTGGTGTGGCCGGACCCGAGGACTGGTGGGGCGGCCCTGCCTACCGCTACGCGGCCAGCCTGACCAGCCACCCGGAAGCCCCCCGGCTTTGCATCATCGCCACCGCCGGTGGGGACAACGCGGCGGAGCTCACCTCGCTCTACTCGGCGTTCGGACGGCTGGGCATGGTCGTCTCCCACCTGGCGCTCTATCCGATGCCCAACGTCGCCGACATCGCCGGCCATCTCCTCGCCCAGGACATCATCTGGGTGGCGGGCGGCAGCACCCCCAATCTGCTGGCCCTCTGGGGGATCCACGGCTTGCCGCCGATCCTGCGCTCCTGCTGGGAGGCCGGCGTGGTCCTGATGGGGTGCTCGGCCGGCTCTGTCTGCTGGCACGTCGGCGGCACCACCGACGGCTTCGGCCATCCCCTGCGCCCGGTGACCAATGCCCTCGCGCTGCTGCCCTACTCCAACTGCCCCCACTACGACAGCGAGCCCGAGCGCCGCCCCACCTACCAGCGACTGGTCGGCAGCAAGGCCCTCCCCTCAGGATTCGCCACCGACGACGGCGTCGGGCTGGTGTTTCGGGGGACCGAGCTGAGCGAGGCCGTCGCCGACAGGAAGGGCAAGAACGCCTACCGGGTGAGCTGGTCGGCTCCAGGCGAGGTCACCGAGGAGGTGATCGTCCCCCGCCTGCTCATCCCCTAGCCCGGCGCGGAGTCGGGCTAGGCTGCCACCGTCGCGGTCGGCGTCAGGCGGCCGAGGTCGGGCCGCTGGTCGATGCCGAAGCTGTGGCGCAAGGCGGAAAGGGCGGCCAGCTCGCCGCACATGCCGTGGATTCCGGGGCCCGGGGTAGTCGCGGCGGAGCAGAGATAGGTGTTCGGGAGCGGGGTGCGATAGGGGTCCCAGCGGAGGCCGGGGCGAAGGAAGGTCTGCCTCAGGTCCTGGGCGCCCGAGCCGATGTCACCGCCGACGCAAGTGGGGTTATGGACCTCCTGCTCCCGGGCCGTTCGATGGGCCTTGGCGAGGATCAGGTCGCGGAAGCCGGGCGCGAAGCGCTCGATCTGGGACTCGATCTGGGGGGTCATGTCGACGTCGGAACCGGCCGGGACGTGGCAGTAGGCCCACAGGGTGTGCTGGCCCTCGGGGGCCCGGCTTGGGTCTGCCAGGCTCGCCTGCGCCACCAGGACGTAGGGGAAGACGGGATGGCGCCCGGCGGCGACGTCGGCCTCGGACCGGGCCACCTCCTCGAAGGTCCCGCCGAGGTGGACCGTCCCCGCCTGGCGGCAGCTGGGAGTCGTCCAGGGGACTGGACCGGACAGGGCGAAGTCGACCTTGCAGACCCCGGAGCCGTAGCGAAAGGCCTCGAGCGTCCGCCGGTAGCGACCCCGGAGGCGGTCGCCCGCGATCTCCAGGAGCTGCCGGGGGGTGACGTCGAGCAGGACCGCCCGAGCCTGGGGGAGCTGGTCGAGGGAGCTCACCCATTGCCCCGTCTCCAGGCTCCCGCCACTCGCCTCCAAGGCGGCGACCAGGGCGGCGGTGACCTGACCGCTGCCACCCTCGATGAAGGGCCATCCCACCGCGTGAGCCAGGGCGGTGAGCAGCAGCCCGATGCCGGCCGTGGGTGGCGAGGTCAGGGGTCGCATGGCGTGGGCGGAGACCCCGGCGAAGAGTGCGCGCGCCTCCTCGGACGCGAAGCGGTGGGAGACGCCCACGGCCGAGCGCATCCCGAGCAGCCCGTAAGCGGCGAGCGCCAGGGGGTCGCTCGGCGGGCGACGCTCCCCGGAGAAGATCCAGGCGGAGAGCCGGTCGGCGTGCTTCGCCAGGGGGCCGAAGAGGCGGCGGTAC
>DATDII010000219.1:0-2350 GCA_036521135.1 Candidatus Dormiibacterota bacterium
TGGGCGACCGGCGCACGCTGGTGGAAAAGCTCATCCTGGCCTCGGCCGACGACGAGCGCCGCGACGCGCTCGACGCGCTGGAGCCGCTGCAGCGCGACGACTTCACGTCGATACTGTCGGCGATGGACGGGCTGCCGGTGACCATCCGGCTGATCGACCCGCCGCTGCACGAGTTCCTGCCCGACCTGACCGACCTGTCGGTCAAGATCGCGCTGGCCGGTGACGACGCTTCCGAGAAGGACAAGAAGCTGCTGGACGCGGTGCGCCGCCTGCACGAGCAGAACCCGATGCTCGGCCTGCGCGGCGTCCGGCTCAGCCTGGTCATCCCCGGCCTGCTCGACATGCAGGTCCGGGCGATCGCCGAGGCCGCCGCCGAGCGGTCCAAGGCCGGCGGCAGCCCGCACCCGGAGATCATGATCCCGCTGGTCGGCGCCGTACAGGAGCTGGAGATCGCCCGGGAAAGAACGGAAAAGGCAGTAGCCGCGGTGGCCGAGTCGACCGGGACCGACGTGCACACGCTGATCGGCACGATGATCGAGGTGCCGCGGGCGGCGCTGACGGCCGGCGACATCGCCGGGCCGGCTCAGTTCTTCTCGTTCGGGACCAACGACCTGACCCAGATGACCTGGGGCTTCTCCCGGGACGACGTGGAGGGGGCGTTCTTCAGCCGCTACATCGACCTCGGCATCTTCGGGGTCTCGCCGTTCGAGACGATCGACCGGGACGGCGTGGGCCGGCTGGTGGCAATCGCCGTCGAAGAGGGCCGGGCCGCTCGCCCGGACCTCAAGCTCGGCGTCTGCGGCGAGCACGGCGGCGACCCGGACTCGGTGCACTTCTTCCACGAGGTCGGCCTCGACTACGTGTCCTGCTCACCGTTCCGGGTCCCGGTGGCCCGGCTGGAGGCGGGCCGCGCCGCGGTCGAGACCGAGCGCAGCGACAGCCGGTGAGTTGACGACCAGCAGTTACGACGCGCACGCCCGGGCCCGCTGGGTGGCCGAGCCGCTCAAACGGTCCGGGCGTAGCGCGTTCGAACGGGACCGCGCCCGGGTCCTGCACAGCGCGTCGCTACGCCGCCTGGCGGCCAAGACCCAGGTGGTGGAGGTCGGCCGGAACGACTTTCCGCGCACCCGGCTGACCCACACCCTGGAGGTCGCCCAGATCGGCCGGGGTATCGCCGGGGCCGTCGGCGCCGATCCCGACGTGGTCGAGACCGCCTGCCTGGCCCACGACATCGGCCACCCGCCGTTCGGCCACAACGGCGAAATGGCGCTGGCCGAACTGGCCGCGGGCTGGGGCGGCTTCGAGGGTAACGCCCCGACGCTGCGGCTGCTGACGCGGCTGGAGACCAAGGTGGCGGGCGCCGGCCTCAACCTGACCCGGGCCTCGCTCGACGCGGTGCTGAAGTACCCGTGGCCCGCGCCCGCGCTGCCGCCGGGGGCGCCCCCTCCCTCCGCGCCCCCCAAGTTCAACTACTACGCCGACGACGCCCCGGTCTTCGACTGGATCCGGGACGGCGCCCCGGGACGCCGGCGGTGCCTCGAAGCCCAGATCATGGACTGGGCCGACGACGTCGCCTACTCCGTGCACGACCTCGAAGACGGCCTGAACGCCGGCCTGGTCACGTTCAGCCAGCTGCACGACCCGGCCGAACGGGCCGTCGTGGCCGAGGTCGCCCAGAGCTGGTATCTCGGCCCCGGTGAAGCCCCCTCGGCCGAGCTGGTCACGGTGTTCGACGACCTGATGACCCTGGACTGCTGGCCCAAGACCTTCGACGGCGGCCCCGACGCCCTCGCCGCCCTCAAGAACCTGACCAGCGAGCTGGTCGGCCGCTTCTGCGTCGCCGCCCAGGACGCCACCCGCGCGTCGTGCGCGGCAGGCTCACTCCAGCGGTACGCCTGCGACGTCGTGGTACCCCGGCGCCAGCGCCTCGAGTGTGCCCTCCTCAAGGCGGTCGCCGCCCACTACGTGATGACCCGCGAAGGCGCCGCCGCCCTCCAGGCCCGCGAGCGCGAACTCATCGCCGAGCTCGCCGCCACCATCCAGGTCGGCGCCCCCCTGACCCTGGATCCCCTCTTCCGCCCCGCCTGGGAGTCAGCGCAGTCCGACCCGGCCAGGCGCCGCGTCGTAATCGACCAGGTCGCCTCCCTGACCGACACCTCCGCCCGCTCCTGGCACCACCGCCTAACCACCCCCTAACCCCCCGGCCTCCAGCCCCTCCGGGCTCCCACGCCCCGGCCTCTCACGCCCCTGGCCCGTCCGGGCTCCCACGCCCCTAGCCCCCTTCGCCACCCATCGGCCCCACATTCCCCACACACCCGCCACCCCCACCCAACACGGCTCCCTGCCAAAA
>DATDII010000220.1:0-6851 GCA_036521135.1 Candidatus Dormiibacterota bacterium
CCCTGGCCCTGCTGGTCGCCCTCGGCAACCGGCGCGGCTCGAGGCCAGCCGCCCGCAGGCTGCTGGTGACCCAGAGCCTGTCCCTGGCGGCGCTGGTGGCGGGCACCATGATCCTGCTGCTCCGAACCGGCGACACCACCCTCAGCTTCACCGACCTGAGCACGATCAAGGCGGCCAGCGGCTTCCCCGGCCTGATCATCGAGGCCCTCTTCCTGGCCGCCTTCCTGCTCCGGCTTGGAGCCTTCCCGAGCCAGCGCTGGCTGGTGGACGGGATCGCCAGCAGCAGCACGCCGGTGGGCATGCTCCTGGCGGCCAGCTCGCTCCCGCTCGGCGCCTACGGCCTGGTCCGGATCGCGGTCGCGATCGAGCCCAACGGAGCCCTCCAGCTGACGGTCCCCCTGCTGGTGGTGGCCCTGCTCACCCTGTTCTGGGGCGGGCTCAGCTCGAGGGCGGCCCAGGAGGTGCGCCGGATCGCCGCCCACGCCCTGGTCGGGATCGGTGGGCTGGTCCTCTTCGCGGTCGCGGTCTTCTCCGAGACCTCCCTGAGCGGGGCGATCTACCTCGCCTTCGCCTACCTCTTCGCCGCCCCGCTCCTGCTCCTGGTGGTGGGGGCGGTGTGCGACCGCGCCCTGCTCGCCAAGATCCAGCCCCTGGCCGGGGCGGCTGGCAACGCCCCCCGGCTCCGCCTCTTCTTCACCCTGGCCGCCGCCACCCTCACCGGGATCCCCCTCCTGGTGGGCTTCCCCGCCATCTTCGAGATCGTGGTCGCCGGGCTCGCCGCCCACCGCTACCTGACCGCCTTCGCCCTGCTCGGCCTCCTGGTCCTGACCGCCGCCTGGTGGCGGCTCGGCCACCGGGTCTTCACCACCAACCCGGACAACGCCGAGGTGGTCGAGGTGGCCGACTCCCACGGATCCGAGTTCTACGCCGGCTGGGCCCTGACCGCGGCGGCGCTGATTTTCGGGATCTTCGCCGGGTATTTCGTGCCCTACACCGTCCAGGGGACTTCGCTGATCTCGGCCCGGGTCTCGGCCATCGCCCCGGTCACCCACGCCAAGGCGAAGAAGTGAACCTCAGCTTCCTCCAGGACTTCGGCCCGGTCGGGATCCTCGTCCTCGGCGCCTGCGTCTGCGCCGCCCTCGACCTGCGCGGCTTCGACGGAAGGGGCCGGGCCCCCCAGCTGACCCGCTGGGTGACCCTGGCCACCCTGCTGCTCGCCTTCGTGGCCTGCGTCGGCTTCTGGCGCTCCTCCTTCGGCTCGGCCCCGCCCGACATCGAGCACGGCAGCCTGGTGATCGACCGCTTCGCCCTCTACTTCTATGCCATCACCCTGGCGGCGGCCGGAGCGGTCGTCCTCTGTGGCTCGGACTCCGAGCGCCAGCTCGATCCCCATCGCGGCGTCTTCCACCTGCTCCTCCTGATGAGCTGTGCCGGCGTCCTCTTCACCGCCTCCGCCGCTGACCTCGTCTCGCTCGGCTCCGGGCTGGCGCTGGCGGTCCTGCCCCTGGCCCTGGCCCAGGGCCTGCACAAGACCGAGCTCGGCTCGGTCAGGACGGCGGCCCGGGCGATGTCGGTGACCGGCTTCGGCCTAATCCTCTTCCTTGCCGGGGCCGCGATCCTGGCCGGTCTGGCGGGCACCACCAGCCTGCACGCGATCCCGAGCGGCCTCCGCCAGCTCGACCCGCTCCTGGTCCTGGCCGCGATCCTGCTCCTCAGCGGAGCCGGGATCATGGCCGGGCTCGCCCCCTTCCTCTGGTGGAGGTCAAGCCTGGTGGCCCGGGTCCCGAGCCTGCCCTTCCTGGCGGGAATCCTGCTCGGTTCCCTGGCGGCTGCCGCGGCCCTGCTCCGGCTCCTGCCCGGCGCCCTCGGCGCGGTGCCCGGCTCCTGGACCATGTCGGCCGCAGTGGTGGCCGGGTCGACCTTGGTGCTCGCCCCCCTTCTCGCCTGGCGCCAGCGCAGCCTGGCGCCGGCCGTGGTCTACCTTCTAATCGCCCAGCTGGCGCTGGTGCCCGCAACCATGCCCGGGATCTCCCAGCGGGCGACGGCGGCGATCCTCTACTCGCTCCTCTGCGTGGTCCCGCTCGGGGCGGGGCTGCTCGGGTTGCTCGGCTCGATCACGGCCCAGGGCGAGGGGACCGGGACCTCGGACCTGCGCGGGATCTGGGCCCGCTCGCCGGTGCTGACAGCGGGCCTGGCCCTGCTCCTGGTGGGCCTGGCCGGACTGCCCCCGACGGCCTCGTTCTTCGTCCGGCTGCTGACCGTGGACGCGGCGCTCCACTCGGGCCTGGGCTGGCTCGCCTGGCTCGAGCTGGTCTCGGCCGTGCTCAGCGCCCTGGTCGTCTTCCGCTGGCTCCTGACCATCTTCGACGCCCGTGTCGACGGGGCCGACCTCGACCTGCCCCAGCGGCCGGCCCTGCTCGGGATCGTGCTCTGCACCTCGGCCGTGATCAGCTTCGGTCTGCTCCTGGGACCCCTCTTCGCGATCGCCAGCCGGGGCGCCCTGCCACCCTTGATCGGGCCCTAGCTCAGCGATCCCAGCCGGGGATCAGGAGAAAAGGGTCCGCCTACGCCCTTTGCTGGTGGCCGTACTTGGCCAGGACCTGGTGGACCCGGCCGCTCATCGCCAGCGCCTCCTCGATCGGGCGCTGCCACATGTTGCGGCCGAAGATGAACCCGGTCGCGCCCGCCGCCATGCAGTCGTCGATCCGGCCGAGGAGCTCGTCGTCGGCGAGCTTGCTGCCGCCGGCGAATATGACCAGCGAGCGCCCGGCCGACCGGATCACCCGGGCGAGCATCTGGCGCCGGTCCTCGACCAGGCCGTCGTAGGGCGCGGGCGAGCTGGCGTCGGCCTCGCCGTGGCCCCTGGGAATGTTGAGCTTGATCACGTCGGCGCCCATCTCGGCGGCGACCCGGGCGGCGTAGTCGATGGCGTAGAGGCTGTCCTGGCCGCCCTTCTTGGCGATCGCGGTCCCTCTGGGATAGGCCCAGCAGATGAGCGGCATGCCGTAGCGGTCGCACTGCTGGCGGACCTCGCTCATCTGGCGGAGGTCGCGGTCCTGGGCCGGCGACCCGACGTAGCAGGTGTAGCCGACCGCGACCGCGCCGAGCCGGACCGCGTCCTCGACCGACGAGGTCAGGGGTGAGAAGGCGTCGTCGAATCCCGGCGGGCTGGTCCGGCCGTTGATCTTGAGCACCAGGGGAAGCTGCCCGGCGTGGCGGCCGAGGTAGCGCTTGGCCAGCCCGATCTGGAGGGCGATGCCCGAGTACCTGCCCTGGAGGGCGAGCTGGATTTCGAAGTCGGGGTCGAGGGCCGGGGGGTTGACGAAGAAGTCGACCGGGCCGTGCTCCAGCCCCTGGTCCAGGGGCAGCAGCAGCAGGGTGCCGTTGCCTGGTCCGTGCTGGTAGAGGAGGGTGTGCAGCCGGGCTCGCTTGCCCTGGGGGAGATCGAGGTCCTCGAGGTGGGCTCGCCGAGCCGTCGGCGCGGCCTCTGGTTCGCTGATGCTCATGGCCCGAGGTTACAACGTCGCATCAGGGCTAGGTGCCGCTTCAGGTGCTGGCGATAATCCTGGCGATGGCGCAGTTCCCGGTCGGTCCGAGCCAGCTCAGCTTCGCTGGCGTCTCCAAGCGCTTCGGCGACCAGGTGGCGGTGCGCGACCTCGACCTCGAGGTGGCGCCCGGCGAGCTCTTCGGCCTGATCGGGCCCAACGGGGCGGGCAAGACCACCACCATCAAGATGGCGGTCGGTCTGCTCCGGCCCTCCGGCGGCCGGATCCTGATCTGTGGCCACGACGTCCAGGCCGACGGCCGCGAGTCCCGACGCCACCTCGGCTACGTCCCCGACAGCGCGGCCCTCTACGACCGCCTGACCGGCTCCGAGATGCTCCAGCTGGCGGCCGACCTGCAGGGGGTCTCGGCCGCGCGGCGGCGGCGGCGGATCCCGGCCCTCCTTGAGGCCTTCGACCTGGCCTCGGCCCAGGGCCAGCTGATCATCGGCTACTCGAGGGGGATGCGCCAGAAGCTGGCCCTCTGCGCCGCCCTGGTCCACGATCCCGAGGTCCTCTTCCTCGACGAGCCGACCGTCGGGCTCGACCCGAGGGGCGCGCGCCAGCTCAAGCTGATGCTGCGGACGCTCTGCGACAGCGGCCACACCGTCTTCATCAGCACCCATGCCCTCGAGATCGCGGCCGCCCTCTGCGACCGGGTCGGCATCTTCAGCCAGGGGACCCTCGCCGCCTGCGGAACGGTGGCCGAGCTCCAAGCCAGAGGCGGGCGGGACGACCGGGGCGACCTCGGGCTCGAGGCCGCCTTCATGGCGGTGACCGGATCGGCCGACGACGAGGTGGCGAGCCTGCTCGCCGCCCTGGCCAGTTGAGGGGTCCGGTCCGGCCCCAGGTCGAGCTCGAGGGATCGCCCTCCGGTCAGGCCCAGGTGGGTGCCCTCCTCCTGGCCAACGCCAGGACGATCTGGAACGGCGTCTGGCGCCGGGGCCGGGCGAGGCGCTGGGGCATCGGGGGCGGGGTCGGCCTGGCGGTCGTGGTCTGGCTGATCGCGACGCCCGTCCTCGCCCACCTGCTCCGGCCCTCGCTCGAGGGCTCGCCTTCCCGCCTGCTGACCACGGTGACGGCCGGGCTGATCCTGTTGAGCGGCTTCACCCTGGTCACCTCGGTGAGCTTCGCCGTCGCCTCCGCCTACTTCGCCAGGGACGTCGACTGGCTGCTCACCCTGCCCCTCAGCGGGCGCAGCCTGCTGGCCCACCGGCTCGCCTCCCAACTGGTCCTCGGGGTGGTCGTGGGTGCGGCCCTGCTCGGCCCGGTCCTGGTCGCGGCGGCACTGGCGACAGGCACCCTGGCGGCCCTCCCGCTCGAGGTCCTGGGCCTTATCTGCCTCCTCTCGGTGCCGGTCGCGTTCGGGCTCCTCCTGGTGGTGGCGGCGGTCCGGCTGGTGCCCGCCAGCCGGGTCCGCGACGGCACCGCCGGGCTGATCTGCCTGGTCGGGCTGGCCATGGCCGGAGTTGGGATCAGCGCCCACCATCGCGGCGGCGGCCTGGCCTGGGCCGGGTCGATCAACGAGCTCGGGGCCGGCTGGCTGCACTCGATCCTCCTGCCCCCGGCCTGGGCGGCCCGGCTCCTCCTCCTCGGCTGGCGCGGCGATCCTGCCTGGGGCTGGTTTGGCCTGCTCCTGGCCCTGGCGGTGGTCGCGGCGGCGGTGGCGGTCTGGGCTGGCGGTCCCCTCCACCGGGAGGGCTGGGCCCGGGCCCAGACGGCTCCGCGGCGGCGCCAGAGGTCGCCGGTGAGCTTCGCCAGGCTGCCGCCGCTGCTCGCCCTGCTCCGCAAGGACGGCCGCACCCTTCGCCGCGACCCGGTCCAGCTGAGCCAGCTGGTCCTGCCCCTGGCGCTGTTCGCCATCTACCTGCTGGCGCCGCAGTCGACCGGTGGCGCCGAGGGACTGTTTCACGACTTCCCGCTCTGGTATGGGCCCCTCACCACCGCGGTCTTCGCCTCCCTCTTCGTCGCCAGCGGCCTTGGCCTGCGGGCGATCGGGTCGGAGGGCCGTCACTTCTGGTGCCTGCGCACCGCGCCGCTGCCGCTGCGCGACCTCCTCCTTGGCAAGCTGGCCCTGCCCGTCGTGGTCGCAGCCCTGGCCGGGCTCAGCCTGATGCTTGCGGCCGAGGCCCGAGCTCAGGTCCCCCTCGACCAGATGGGCTTCTCGGCGGTGCTCCTGCTCCTGACCACGACCGGGTTGGCCGCCCTCGCGACCGGGCTCGGGGCGATCTGGCCCAAGCTGGACTGGACCGACCCGCGCCGGGCGAGCGGGATCTGGCTCTCGGTGGTCTTCCTGATCCTGGGTGCCGCCTACATCGGCGCCTGCCTGGTCGCCCTGACGCTACCCCTGGTGATCACCAGCCTAGGCCCGGTCGGCTCCGACCTGGCCGCCGTTGCCGCCTGCGCGATTTGCGCCGCGGCGGTCGGGGTGACCGCGCTCCGGCTCGGCTACCTGAGGCTGCGCCGGCTCGAGGTTTGAGCGCGTCGCGGGCGACCCGAACGGTCCCTTCTCTCGGGCCTGGATGGGCTTGACACTCAACCCGCGACAGCGGGGTCCGCTCCGGCATAGTTGTCGCTTCGGCGCCGCCAAGAGCTGGGCCCGGGGCGACCAGGCCGGCCTGAAGAGGGAGTGCAGTGACGGGGAGTCGGAGGTCGGCCGGGCTCCTGCTCGGTCTGGTGCTGCTGGCCGGCTGTGCGGCGGTCACCCCGCCGCCCCCCAAGCCCAGCCCCTCGCCCACGTCCGGGGTGGCGGCGACCCAGACCCCGTCGACCGCTGCCGTCTTCGATGGGATCGCCACCACCACCAGCCGGAGCTACTGCGGGTGCCTCACCCTCCACCTGCTCTCCCTCGATGGCAGCCAGCTCGGCCAGGTGACCCTGGGGTCCAATGTGCAGCCGCCCCTGGAGGCTGGCCCGGACGGGCTCTACTACGTCCTCGGCGATGAGCTGATGCGGCTTGGCGCCGACGGGTCAACCGCCGCTGTGGGTCAGGTGGCGCTCGCCCCGGGCGCCTCGGCCCCGGTCACCCCGGGACCAGCGCAGGGGGGACTGGCGGTAGCGCCCGGGGGGACCGAGTGGGCCTACCTGCAGTCGGTCGCCGTCGGCGGCCTGACCACGGCCCAGGTCTGGCTCGGGGGACCGGGCCGGACGCCCCGGCTGCTGGCGAGCGGCGCGGTGACACCGACGCCGGAGTTTCCCTTCGGCTGGACCTACCAGCTGCTCGGCTGGGAGCACGGCGCGTTGGTCCTGGCCCAGTCCGCGCCCCGGGCATCACCCTTCTCGAGCCAGGCCCTGGAGGTGACCCTGGTC
>DATDII010000221.1:0-7564 GCA_036521135.1 Candidatus Dormiibacterota bacterium
CGACCTGGCCGTCCTCGAGCCGGGCCAGGACGCGATCGAGCTCGGCTAGGGCCGCCTCGTAGTCGAGGACCTCCGGCTCGGGAGGCTCGGTCACCTCGCCTGGGTTTGGCTCACGCTCCATCCGCTCCTCCTCCAGGGTCCCTTGCGACCTCTATGACCCGGCTCAGGAGCCGCCCCCGCTCGAGCCGGGTGATGATGGCGGAGCCCACCCCGACCCGCTCGGCGTCGCGGAGCACCCCGGTCCCCGACTGGTCGAATGTGATCGAGTATCCCCGGCCCAGAACCGCCAGCGGGCTGAGGGCCTCCAGCCTACCAACCCGTCCGGCGAACTCCTCGCGAGCGTGGCGCAGCCGGGGCTGCGGCCCCCGGGCCCGGAGCAGGCCGGATCGCGAGGTGAGCCCTCCCACCTCACCCGCCAGCAGGCGGCGAACCGCCTGGAGCAGCCGCTGCTGGCGCAGGTCCAGGTCGAGCCGGCCGCTGGCCAGCCGGGCCGCCGGGGCCAGCCGCCCCAGCCGGCGCTCGCTCGTTCCCAACTGGTTCCGCTCGGTGGCGACCCAGCCCTCGCCGACCCGACGGAGCTGGAGCGCCTTGCGCGAGGTGTCAAGCTTGAGCTGGGCCAGATCCGGCACCGCCAGCTCGGCCGCCACCGACGGGGTTGGCGCCCGGCGGTCGGCAACGAAGTCGGCGACGGAGGTGTCGGTCTCGTGACCCACCCCGACCACGACCGGGACCGGGCAAGCGACGACCGCCCGGGCCAGCTCCTCTGAGTTGAAGGCCTGGAGGTCCTCCAGCGAACCGCCCCCGCGGACGAGCAGGATCGCGTCGACACCGGCCCGGCTCGCCAGCTGGAGCGCGGCCAGGATCGCCCGAACCGCGCCCTCGCCCTGGACCAGGGTCGGCGCCACCACCAGCTCGGTGATCGGGCAGCGGCGCTGGACCACGTGGATCACGTCCCGGAGGGCCGCCCCATGGAGCGAGGTCACCACCCCGAGCCGCCTCGGCAGGAACGGCAGGGGCCGCTTGCGCTCAGTGGCGAAGAGCCCCTCGGCCTCGAGTCGGGCGACCAGCTGCTGGAAGGCCAGGGCCAGCGCACCCACCCCCTGGGGCTCGAGCCGATCCAGGTAGAGCTGGAGCGACCCCTGGGCGGCGTAGAGCGAGACCGAGCCGTGGGCCAGGACCCGCATCCCGGTGCGCGGCTCGAAGCGCAGCTCGCGGGCCTCCCTGCGAAAGAGCGCGGCCCTGAGAACGGACTGCTCCCGGCCCCCGGCGCAGTCCTTGAGGCTGAAGTACCAGTGCCCCGCGGCCGAGTGGTGGCAGTCGCCGAGCTCGGCCTCGACGTAGGCGTCCTGAAGGGTTGGCTCGGACAGCAGGGCCGTCTTGATCAGCGCCGCCAGCTCACCTACCTGGAGGACGCGCACCGGCCTGCTCCGCTTCCTTGAGGACGGTCCGGGCCACGTTGCCCAAGACCCCGTTGACGAACTTGCCCGCCTCCTCGCCGGCCATCTCCTTGGCCAGTTCGACCGCCTCGTCGATCACCACCGCCACCGGGTCCTGCCGGCGCCAGCAGAGCTCCTCGGTGGCGACTCGGAGCACGGCCCGCTCAAGCGCGCCCATCTGGTCCATGGTCCACCTGGTCGAGCTGGCGGCGATGGTGGCGTCGATCTCACCGAGGTGCAGGACCGCACCCTCGACCAGCTCCCGGGCGAAGCGCTCGCCGGCCGCGGTCTGGGGGTCCTGCTCGAGGTGGTACTGGAGCGGCTCCTGCCAGTTGCCCGGCTGTCCCTCCAGCTGGAAGAGAACCTGGACCGCGAGCTCGCGGGAGCGATGCCGCGCCGGCACCGGCTAGTCCCCCTCGATTTCGGCGATGTGGAGGTTGATCTCCACCGCGTCCAGGCCGAGCATGCTGTGGATGGCGTGGGCGACCTTGCGCTGGAGCTCCTCCGCCACCTGGGCCACCGAGGCCTGGGGGGTGATGGCGACGTACAGGTCCAGCCTGATCCCGGTGTCACCGACCATCTGGAGCTGGACCCCCCGGTGGCCATGCTGGCGGTGGAGGGGCAGCGAGACGTTGAGCGAGGTCGGCTCGCGCATGGCGGCGATCCCGACCACGTCCTGGGCCGCCAGGGCCGCGATCGAGGCGACCACCTCGCTGGCGACCCGGACCCGACCCGGCGGCTGCTCCCCGGCGGCGCTGAGCCAGGAGTCGGTCACTGGACCCGCTCCAGGTACTTCCCGGTCCGGGTGTCGATCTTGAGGCGGTCCCCGACCTCGACGAAGAGGGGGACGTCGACCACCACCCCGGTGTCGAGGGTGGCCGGCTTGCTGCCCCCGGTCGCGGTGTCGCCCTTGAAGCCGGGGTCGGTCTGGGCCACGTCCAGTTCCACCGTGATCGGGAGCTCGACCCCGATCACCTTGCCGTCGTACTGGAGCACGAAGAGGTGGTCGGACTCCCTGACGTACCGAGCCGCCTCGGCGAACTGAGACTCGTCGAGAGGGTACTGGTCGAAGCTGGTCGAGTCCATGACCACGAAGTGCTCGCCGTCGCGGTAGAGGAACTGGACGTCGACCCTCTCGATCCGGGCCCGGGCGAAGCGCTCCTCGGGGCGGAAAGTCTCCTCGGTCACCGACCCGGTGGTGATGTTCTTGAGCCGGGTCCGGACCACGGCCGTGCCCCGGCCCAGCTTGACGTGCTCGAAGGTGAGCACCTCCCAGAGCTGGCCGTTACGTTCCATCGTGGTCCCGGACCGGAGTTCCCCGGCGTTGATCATCCCACCGCTCCTGTGGCACTGGTGGCGGTCGCCCGGCCCAGCCGGTCGCCGGAGTGATGATCTCAGCTTTCGGGGTGGGACACGATGGGCCGGACGCGATCGAGTGCCGCCGATCTCGAGCCGGGCCGCTCCGAACTGGCCTTCGGGGTCGCGACCAGCCTGTCAGAAGTTGGAGCCGAAAAGCGACCGGACTTGAGCCGGACCCCACCTACGGTGGGTTCGATGACCACCAAGTTGGAGCTCCCGGTCCGCAGGCGAGCCACCTCGGGTCAGCTCGCCAGCTCGGTCGTGATCGCCTCGCTCTCAAGAGCCCTGGACCTGGCCGAGGGCGAGCCGATGGGGCACGCCATCCGCTCCTGCTGGCTCGGGATGCAGATCGCCAAGTGGCTCGAGCTGCGGCCAGCCGAGCGCCAGGACCTCTACTACGCCCTTCTGCTCAAGGATGCCGGGTGCTCGGCCAACGCCTACAGCGTCACCCACTGGTTTCAGGCCGATGACCTGGTCACCAAGGCGGAGCTCAAGGTCACCGACTGGAGCAGCCAGTGGCGCTCCATGGTCTTCGCCTTCCGCCAGACCGCTCCCTCCGCCCCGATCACCCGCCGGATGGCCCAGCTGATCTCGGTGGGGAGCCGGGGCTCCGGGCTGGCCAACGAGCTGGTCGAGGTTCGCTGCACCCGGGGGGCGGAGATGGTGCGCCAGCTCGGCTGGGCCGAGCCCGCCGCGGCCGCGGTCCTCAACCTCGACGAGCACTGGGACGGTTCGGGCCGGCCTCGGGGGATCCGGGGAGAGGAGATCCCCATCCTGGCGCGGATCGCCCTCCTCACCCAGACGGTGGAGATTTTCTGGCGCCGCGGCGGGGGCCGGGCGGCGGAGACGGTCCTGCGCCAGCGCCGGGGCAAGTGGTTCGATCCGATCCTGGTCGACCTGGTCCTGGCCCACGCCGGGAGCGGCAAGCTCTGGCGCCAGCTGGCCGAGATCACCGACCCCGAGCACGTCGGCCACCTCGACCCCGAGCCCCGGCCCATCCCCTCCGCCAGCATGGACGACATGATCCGGATCGGCGAGGTCTTCGCCGCCGCGGTCGACGCCAAGTCGCCCTGGACGACCCACCACTCGACGCGCACCGCCGCCATCGCCAGGCTCATGGCTGAGGCGATGAACTTCAGCCCCTTCGAGCAGGACCGGGTCGGGCTCGCCGGCTTGCTCCACGACCTGGGCAAGCTGGCGGTCAGCAACTCGATCCTCGACAAGGCGGGGCCGCTCCTCCCCGAGGAGACAGAGGAGATGCAGCGCCACACCTCGATCACCCATGAGATCCTGGCCCCGCTCTGGCCCCTGGACGACGTCGCCGAGATCGCGGCCGCCCACCACGAGCGCCTCGACGGCACCGGCTACCATCGCCGCCTGCGCGGCCCGGAGATGCCCCACGGGGCCCACATCCTGGCGGTCGCCGACGTCTATGAGGCGCTGACCGCCCACCGTCCCTATCGCCGGGGCATGGACGCCGACGAGGCGATGACGCTCCTCAAGGGTGAGCAGGGGGTCCGGCTCGGTGCCGAGCCGATCGCGGCGCTTCAGCTCCTGGTCGCCGGTAGGCGCTCCGACGACCAGGACCTGGCCAGCGCCCCGCCTACATGAAGTAGAGGATCAGCCCGGCACCGGCGACCAGGTAGGGGCCGTAGGGGAGGGCGTCGCGCAGGCCCACGCGCTTGGTGAGCAGAAGGACGACGGTGACCACGCCCCCGATCACGGTCCCGGCGATCAGGGCCCAGAGCGCGTAGAGCTCGCCGTAGTTGAGGCTCATCCCAGTCATCGCCCCGATCAGCATGGCCAGTTTGACGTCCCCCCAGCCGAACCCCTGGCCGTCATGGAAGACCTCGCTGATCACGGCGAAGGGGAGCATCACCGCACAGCCCACGAGAATCCCGAAGAGCGCCCGGACCACCGAGAGGTCGGGGCTGAAGTTGGCCAGGACCAGGGCGAGGCCGAGGGCGGGCAGGGTGATCACGTCGAGCACCAGCCGGTGCTTGAGGTCGAAGCCGAGGATCTGGACCAGGATCAGGATCCAGAGGCTGTGGACGAGCAGGCCCGGACCCATCCCCTGGCGGAGGGCGAAGGTGGCGAAGCCGACCAGCCCGAGCCCGGGCAGCGCCACCCGCTCGAGCGGGCCCGGGCCGAGCCGGGGCGGCGGGTCCTCGTCGGCGAGGGGCTTCTCCAGGACCAGGGAGAGCTGCCCCATCAGGGCCCCTCCGATCAGCCCGACGACGCCCCAGCCCAGGGCTTGCAGGGGCGTCACCGCCCTTGCCCGGCCCCAGGCCCGGTCGTCGACCGCGACCTCATCCGAGCCCGGCCTCCTGGATCTGCTGATTGTGCTGGGCCAGCGTGACGCTGTACTCAACCTTACCGTCAGGCAGGGCGAGGAAGTAGTAGTAGCCGCTCGGGGTCGGGTGGAGCACCGCCTTGATCGCGGTCACCCCGGGGCTGTCGATCGGGCCCGGGGGCAGCCCCTGGTGCAGGTAGGTGTTATAGGGGGAGGCGAACTGGGTGTCGACCTGGGTGCTGTCGTCCCCGGCCATGGCCTGGGCGTAGAGCACGGTGACGTCGCTCTCAAGCGGCATCCCCGCCCGGATCCGGTTGAAGAAGACCCCGGCCACCAGCCCCCGGTCCCGGACCGTGGCCGCCTCGGCGGATACGATCGAGGCCAGCACCACCACCTGGTAGGCAGTAAGCCCGACCGCGGCCGCCCCCTGGCTGACCTGGGCGCCCACCCGGCCCTGGAAGTCCTCGACCTGGCGTTCGAGGAACTGGGTCGGCGTCATCTTGGGCAACACCTGGTAGGTGTCGCCGAAGGCGAAGCCCTCCCAGCCCGCCTGGGCCGGGGTCCCCGCCACCGCCGTGATCCCAGGCAGCACCGTCGGCGCCTGAGCCACCTTGAGGTAGCTCGCGGCCGAGAAGAGGCCGTCGGATTGGAGGATCGCGGCCTCCTTGGCGAGGCGGAGGCCGTCGGGGATGGTGACGTTGAAGGCCTGGCTCAAGGGGGCGCCCTTGAGGACGTTGATCACCTCCTGCGCGTCCATGCCCGGGTCGAGCTCGAACTTGCCCGGCTTGAGGAAGCTGGCCAGGTGCTTGGTGTCGGCGAAGAACTTGAAGAAGAACCCGCTCCGCACCAGCTTGCGGGCCTGGAGGCCGCTCGCCACCTGGCTCACCGTCTCCCCCTTGCGGATGGAGAAGAGGACCTTGTGGGACTGGGTCGACGCGACCGGGCCAAGCTGGTTTCGGGCGTAGACCGCCAGACCGGCGCCCGCCCCCACCAGCAGCACCACCAGCACCACCAGGCTGGCGGCCACCGGATGGCGCCTCACCCGGTCCTGGTCCCTGCCAGCGCCAGCGCCTGCTGCAGGATCAAGGTCGCCGCCACCCGGTCGCCCACCTCGCGCCGCCGGGCCCGGGAGGCGCCCTCCGCGATGAGCTGGCGCTCCGCCTGCTTGCTGGTTAGCCGCTCATCCACAAAGGTGACCTCGATGCCGGTCGCCCGGGCCACCGCCTGGCCAAACCCCCGGGCCTCCCGGGCGGCCGGCCCCTCCTGCCCATCCAGCTGGACCGGCAGGCCGACCACGATCTCGGTCACCGCCAGCTCCTGGGCCAGCCGGGCGATCTGCTCCAGGTCTCTCCGATCGGCGCTTCGCCGCACCGTGGAGTGGGGCTGGGCGATAGTGCGACTCTCGTCGCTGACCGCGACGCCGACTCGGGTTCTGCCGGGGTCTAGCGCCAAGATCCGTCCTCGCGCCGAGCCTGGGGAGCTAGCCAGTGCTGTGCCCTTGGGCGAGCGAGACCCGCACCAGGTGGATGTTGCCCGAGAAGAGGGGCAGCCAGGGCAGGCCGAAGGGGGACTGCGAGACCGAGATGGTCGAGGCGCCGGGCAGGCGGGTCAGGAGGTAGCTCTTAGCCGAGCCCGGGCTCATGAAGGCAAGCTTGCCCTGGAAGGCGCTCAGCTTGAGCTTGGGCGCCCAGTACCCGACCGCGTGCGAGCTCAGGGTCACGGTGCCCCCCGCCCCGGCCGTGACCACGTGGAGCTTGCCCAGGTTTGGGTTGGCCAGCAGCTCGCCTCCGGTCGGGACCTTGGACTTGAGGTCCTTGAGCACTGCGGCCCGGGCCGCCGCCGGGCTGTAGGCGGTGGCGGCCGCCGTCACCGTCACCGTGAGCGTCTCGTTGCTGGCGGCGGGACATGGCGTGGAAGCCGAGGTGTTGCAGCCGGCGGGCAGGGTCGGGTTGGTGACCGTGACCACCACCCCCTTGCCGGCCGGGTCCTTGGCGATCACCGACTTGCCCGCCAGGCGGGTCAGCTGGGCCTTGGCCTTGCGGGTGAGGTTGGTGTCGATCGTCTGCTGCTGCTGCTGGGCCGCGGCGGCGTCCGAGGTGGAGAAGACCGACTGGGTGGTCGCACCCTTGCCCCCGCTCATTGCCGAGGAATTGGTGATCCTCAGGTCGTTGGCGTTGGGGTTGCATCCACCCCCGGGGTTGACGCAACCCGAGGGCGGGTAGTTGGTCCAGGTCCAGCTCTCGCCGGCGTTCACGTTCCCCTGGGGCCCGACGGTGTTGGCGTCGGCCTGGACCGCCACGCCCGCCGAGTAGCCGGAACTGCAGTTCGGCAGCGAGACGGTCTGGTCCTCGCCACCGGTTGTGGTGGTGAAGCCCACCCCGCTCGTGGTCGTGTCCTGGAACTCGGGAGCGTTGCCCTGGAACGAAAGGGTCAGGCCGCTGGTCGGGCTGTTCCAGCAGAACTCGAGGTCACCGGT
>DATDII010000222.1:0-3448 GCA_036521135.1 Candidatus Dormiibacterota bacterium
TCGCGGGCCCTGGTGTACCGGTCGCGTTCCCCAGGGACGTCGCCCTCGAAGTCGCGGCCGAGCTCGACCCGCACCACGTTCTGCATGGCACGGCCGTAGAGCTCGAGCTGGAGCGCAGGGCTGATCACGTCGTAGGGAGGAGCCAGGACCGCTTCGAGGGGCACCACGCCGGGTTCGTAGTGGATGCCCCGGAAAGCCGAGACCCGGGCCACTGGGACTAGAGCTCCACCAAGTGCAGCTCGGTCACCCCGTCGATCGTCCGCAGCTGGGCGGCAAGCTCGGCACTGACCGGCTCGTCCACCCTGACAGCCGTCACCGCCCGGCCCCGGGGGGCGTCCCGGCCCACCTGCATCTCGGCAATGTTGACGTTGGCATCACCGAGGACCCGGCCGATCGCGCCGATCAGGCCGGGGCGGTCACGGTGGCCAAAGAAAAGGAACAGGCCATCGGGGACGAGGTCGATCCGCAGCCCCTCCAGCCGGACGATCCTGCCCTCGCCGCTGGCCGTCGTCCCCTCGATCTCGGTGGGACCATCCCCCTCGACCCGCAGCACCAGCGAGCTGGACCAGGCGCCGGGCCCGGAACGGTGCTGCTCACTGACCTCGATGCCGTGCTGGCCAGCGATCGACCGCGCGTTGACCGCCGTGACCCGGTCCTGGGTAAACGTGCCCAGGATGCCCCCCAGCGCCTCCGCGGTCAGCGAGGCGGCCTGGAGAGCAGCCAGTTCGCCTCGGAAGAGAACCTCGACCCGCCGGATCCGGCCGCCGCCCATCTGGGCGTAAAGGCTCCCCATCTTGGATGCCAGGGACTGATAGGGCACGATCAGCCCGGCCTCCTCCGGCGCCACCGCCGGGGCGTTCACGGCCCAGCGGGCGGGGCGACCGGCCAGAATCTCGGCGATCTGGTCGGCGACGTCGGTTGCCACCGAAAGCTGGGCTTCGACCGTGGACGCCCCGAGGTGTGGGGTCAGCAGGATGTGCTCTTGCTGGAGGAGCGGGTTGTCGGGAGGGAGCGGCTCCTTGGTGAAGACGTCGACGGCGGCGCCCGCCAGGCGGCCGCCCGCGACTGCCTCCGCGAGCGCACCCTCGTCGATGATCCCACCCCTGCCGACGTTGAGCACCCTGGCCCCCCGTGGCAGGCGGGCCAGCTGCTCGGCACCGATCAGCCCCCGGGTGGCGTCGCTAAGCGGGGTGTGGACGGTGAGGACGTCGGCCTGCGCCAGCGCCTGCTCAAGCGGCAGCAGTTCGACCCCCAGTTGACCGGCTCGCTCCTCCGACACCAGTGGGTCGAAGGCGACCACCCTCATCTGCATGCCCTGGGCCATCCGGGCGACTTCCGCTCCGATCTTTCCGAGGCCGACCACGGCTAGCGTCTTGCCCCGAAGCTCGCTGCCGACCAGTTGCCCGCGCTCCCAACGGCCGGCCCGAATCGAGGCGTCGCCCCGAGCGACGTTGCGGGCCAGGGCGAGCATCAGGGCGAGGGTGTGCTCGGCGGCCGCCACCGTGTTTCCGGTCGGAGCGTTCACCACCAGAACACCGCGGGCGCTGGCAGCTGGCACGTCGATGTTGTCGACGCCGACGCCGGCCCGGCCGATCACGCGCAGGTTGGCGCCGGCCTCGATCACCCGGGCGGTGACCCTGGTCTCGCTGCGTACCACCAGGGCCTCGCACTCGCGTACCCGAGACGCCAGCTCGTCCTCGGAGAGCTTGAGCGCGACAACAACATCGCCGGCAGCCTCAAGCCGGCGAATCCCATCTTCGGCAATTGGATCGGCCACCAGGATCCGCGGCCGACCATCGACTGACGGCGAAGGCATGGAGGTTCCTCAGCGCCCAGGGCGTTCGGGCTGCGGGGGCGGCTCGGGGCAGCTGTGCCTCCCTGGCCCAGCCCAGTCTATCGGACCTAGGTCCGGACCCTGCCGTTCGGCTCCCAGAGCCTGATGCCACCGAGAAGGCCGGCCGCGTTGTCGACCAGGGTGACGTCGTCGCCGAGGGGAGCCTTCACATGGGTCGAGTTGCCGCCCCCGATGTAGAGATGGTCGAAGTAGAGGAGGGCCCGGACCTGGGCCACTGCGCGCTGGACCCGGCGATTCCAGCGCTTCTCGCCGATCTTGCGCCGGGCCTCGTCGCCGACGTACTCGCTGTACGTCTTGCCGTTATGGCAGGGATGGTGGGCCAACTCGAGGTGGGCCGACAACTCACCGTCCTGGAAGATGGCGCTGCCAAACGCCGTCCCCAGGGTCACCACGACCTCAAGGCCCTTCCCTTTGATCACCGCCATGCCCTGGACCTCGGCGTCGTTGCCAACCCGGGTGGGCTTGCCCAGCGCGCGGGCGGTGGCCCTGGCGATGTCGAAGTGGTCCCATGCCTGTTCCAGTGGTGGCGACACCGGAGTTCCTTCCCCGCAGAGGCGGATAAAGTGCGGCGCGCTGAGGACTACCCCCCCTCGGACGACCCCGGGGAATCCCACCGACACCCGATCGAAGCCGGGGGCCTTCCGGCCCAGAGCACGGAACACCTGGATCATTCCGGTGGGGGAGAGGGGGTACTCCGTCTTCACCCGGACCGACTCACCGATGGCCTTGCCCGAGGCCGCCAGCGTCTCGGCCTTGATCCCGGTGCCGCCGACGTCAATCGTGAGGGTGGCCAGCGCCGGTTTCCTGGGAGGCCGGACCTTTGCCTTGGTGCCCACCGCCGTGCTCGGAAACGTCATCGTCTCTGGCCTCCATTGGTCGCCGCCCCCCCGGCACTTTACCTCGCAGAGCTGGGCATCGGGGGATGGCTGGCCTCAGGCGGCCCCGATCTCAGTGCTGGTCGGTCGCGAAGGGCAGGAGCGCCATGTGCCGGGCCCGCTTGAGCGCAACGGTTAGGCGCCGCTGGTGCAGCGAACAAGTGCCGGTGACGCGCCGAGGGAGGATCTTGCCCCGCTCACTGATGTAGCGCCGCAGCCGCGAGACCTCCTTGTGGTCCACCTCGACGATCCGCTCCAGGCAGAAGTTGCAAACCTTGCGCGGACGACGCCGCGCGTATTCCGACATGCGCTCTTCTCTCAGCCTCCGATGGAATTGGTCACGGCGAACTAGAAGGGGATGTCATCCGGGTCGATGTCCCCGTCGGGAGGCTCAGCTGGGCCCGATCCGGGCTCCTGACCGCCACCGGCCGCGGGAAACGCCTGAACTCGCGGTCCGCTGTCCCCGGCGTCCCCAGCCGATCCCTTCGGGTCCAGGAACTGGATGTCGTTGCAGTTGACCTCGGTCCGGTACCGCTTCTGGCCATCCTGTCCGTCCCAGGACCGGGTCTGGAGCCGCCCCTCGAGGTAGACCAGGCTGCCCTTGTGGAGGAACTGCCCCGCGAGCTCGGCGAGCTTGCGCTGGCCGATGTTCCAGACCACCACGTCGTGGTAGTCGGTGAACTCGCGGCGCTCACCGTCCTGAGAGCTCCCGTAGCGG
>DATDII010000223.1:0-2007 GCA_036521135.1 Candidatus Dormiibacterota bacterium
GGGGGCGAGCGCTCGGAGCTGGCTGGCTTGGACTTCGAGATAGGCGCCCGCCAAGGGGGCGGCCGCCGGCCGGTCCTCGATCCCCCGGAAGCGACAGATGAGCTGGGCGCCCTCTCCCCGAGCCGCCTCGAGGACCAGCTCGCCCAAGGGCGCCTGGAGCCTAAGCCCGGGCACTAGCCGATCCGGGCTCCCGCCCAGCAGCTCGACGGTCAGCTCGCCCGAGAGCCCGTGGGGCCGTCCCACCCGGGCCACCCGGATCCAGCTCGGCGCTGCGCTCAATCGCGCACCTCGACGTAGACCCGGTCCCGGGGACGCAGCGAGGCCGCGCGGACCACCATCCGGATCGCCTCGATGTGGCGGCCGCCCCGACCGATCAGCTTGCCGAGGTCCTCGGGCGCCGTCTTGACCCGGACCGTCACCCGGTGGCCCTCCTGCTCAACGCCGACCTCGACCGCCTGGGGCTGGCTGACCAGCTCCTCGACCATGTAGCGCACCAGTTCGCCGTAATCGGGCATCGCCTCATCCCTCGCCGTCAGGCGCCTCGGGTGGGGTCGGGTCGGGGGCGTCCCCGGCGCCATCCCCATCGACCGTCCCCTCGGGCTCCTGGTCCCCGGCCGGCTCGGCCGGCTCGGATCCGGTGCCCGCCTCGGCCGCCTCCGCCACCGGCTGGTCCGCGTCCTCGGCGACCGGGGCGGCCTCCGCCGCGAGATCCCCGTCGACTGGCTCCGGCTCAGCCGGCACCTCCTCGGCGACCGCGGGGGCCGCGGCCGTCCTGGCAGTCGCCGCGCCCGCCTTGGGAGCGCGCTTGGGCCCGGTCTTGGTCCGGACCGGGTGGGCCGTGGCGGGCAGCGCCCCCTGGCGCTCAAGCAGCTCCCGGACCGCCTCCGAGGGCTTGGCCCCGGTCGCCATCCAGTGCTTGATCCGGTCGCCGTCGACATGGAAGACCTTGGGGTTCTTGAGCGGGTCGTAGTAGCCGACCGACTCGATAAAACGACCATCCCGAGGCGAGCGCGCATCGGCCACGACGACCCGGTAGAAGGGTCGCTGCTTGGCGCCCATGCGCTTGAGTCGAATCTTGACTGCCACTAATAATCCCCTTGTTTGATGGGTGAACCGCTCAGATCGAGCCGCCCCCGCGGCTCTGGCCCCGGCCTCCGACTCCCCCTCCCCGCAGCAGCTCGGTCGCCAGCCGGCGCTTACCCCCGGCCCCAGCGAAGCCCCGCATCATGTCCTGCATCCGCTCGAAGGTCTTGATCAGCCGCGAGACCTCGACCGGCGAGGTCCCGCTGCCGGCGGCGATCCGCCTCCGCCGCGAGGCGTCGATCAGCGCCGGCCGGCGCCGCTCCCGCGGTGTCATCGAGAGAACGATCGCCTCGATCCGGCTCAGCTGGCTCTCGTCGGGCACCGCGCCGCCGCCCTGGCGGAGGAGGTCGCGGCCGCCCGGCATCATCCCGAGGATCGACTCCAGCGGCCCCATCCGGCGGAGCTGGCGCATCTGGACCACGAAGTCGTCAAGGGTGAGCTTGCCCTCCTTGAGCCGCTCCTCGACCACCATGGCCTGGTCCTCGCTCATCTCCTGGCTGGCCCGCTCGACCAGGGTGAGCACGTCACCCATGCCGAGGATCCGCCGGGCCATCCGCTCGGGATGGAACTGCTCAAGATCGCGCGCCCGCTCACCCGTCCCGCAGTACCAGACCTGGACCCCGACCGCCGCCCGCATCGACAGGGCCGCCCCGCCCCGGGCGTCCCCGTCCAGCTTGGTGAGGATCGCGCCGTCCACGCCGACCTGCTCCTTGAACGCGCTGGCGACCCGGACCGCCTCCTGGCCGGTCATGGCGTCAACGACCAGCAGGGCGTGCTGGACCGAGCTGCTCCGGCGCAGCTCGGCCAGCTCCTCCATCAGGGGTTGGTCGACCTGGAGCCGGCCCGCGGTGTCGATGATGACCACGTCGGCCCCGAGCCGCCGGGCCTCGGTGACAGCCCGCTTCACCCCCTGGGCCAGACCCT
>DATDII010000224.1:0-6933 GCA_036521135.1 Candidatus Dormiibacterota bacterium
CCTGCTCCGCCAGCAGCCGGGAGAGATTGTTGAGGGCGGCCACCGCCTGACCCGGGTCGGGCAGCTCCCGGGCGTGGTCGAGGCTCTCCCGGAGCAGCCTCTCGGCGTCTCGCGGATCATCCCCGCCTGCGGCCAGCACCCCGAGCACGTTGGTCGCCTGGGCCAGGGCCCGGGCGTCGCCGGCGCGGCGGGCCAGCTCGAGCGCCACGGCCCCGATCTCCGCCGCCTCGCCGGGGTCCCCGCGGCGGTACGCGACCAAGGCCAGGTCGCCCTCGAGGCGGGCGCGCCGGGCCTGGTCCTCGCCGGGGAGAAGGTCGCGGGCGGTGCGGAGGTGGCTGGCGGCTAACGCCCACTCCCCGAGCCGGTGCTGGACGTCGGCGAGGCGGTGCTCGACCTCAGCCAGTGCGAGCGCGTCCGAGTCGAGCCTGGCAGCCGCCGCCTCGAATGACTGGAGCGCCTCTCCGTACCGCCCGAGGGCGACCAGGACGTCGCCGCCGGCCAGGAGGGCCGGCACCTCGGGGTAGCCGAGAGCCCGGGCCTGGGAGATGTGGGCGAGGGCCTCGGCGTGGGCGTAGAGCGACCGGGAGCGCTCGGCGGCCCGCCACCACCACGCGGTCGCCTCTGACTCCCGGCCCGCCAGCTGGAGATGGTGGGCGACAGCGGCCGCCCGGACGCTTCCCGGGTCACGCTCGTAGCGGCGCATCAGCACCGCGGCGGCGCGGCCGTGGACCAGGCGCCGGCGCGCGGCCGCCGTGGTGTCGTAGGCGACCCGCCGGAGGGCCTCGTAGGGAAAGTCGTAGGTGGGCGCCCCTGAGGACTCCCCAGGTGCGGACTCGACCAGCAGGTCCTGGGTCAGCGCGCGCTCCAGACCCTCCACCACCTCGACCTCGCCCCGACCGCTGACGGAACGCAGCAGGTCGGCATCGAACCCTCGCCCGAGGACCGCGGCGGCGGAGAGAAGCTGGGCGGTCGGCTGTCCCACCGCCGCCAGCCGCCGCGAGAGGACCTCCCGGGCCGAGGCGGGAGGGCCCGTATCCG
Organism: Candidatus Dormiibacterota bacterium; assembly: GCA_036521135.1. Classification (GTDB taxonomy): domain Bacteria; phylum Chloroflexota; class Dormibacteria; order Aeolococcales; family Bog-877; genus Bog-877. Next base: position 1,039 of record DATDII010000224.1, read on the forward strand.
GCTCCCCCTGGACCAGGGCGTCCCCATAGGCGCGCACCAGCAGTGGCAGCCCGCGGGTCTCGTCGAGCAAGCGGTCCACGTCGGTCGCCGGAGCCCCGATCGCCTCCAGCAGGTCGCGGACCTCGTCCGCCCCGAACGGCTGGATCCGGAGCAGCTGGCCGTGGCCCTCGGCAGCCGCCTCCGCCACCGCCGAGCGCACCCCACGGGCCTGCTCGGCGGTCTCGGACGACCAGCTCAGCAGCAGCAGGAGAGGCAGCTCGGGGAGGCGGCGCACCAGGTAGGCGAGCACGTCGAGGGAGCGCTGGTCAACCTGTTGGAGATCCTCGAGCACGACAACCCCCGGATCGTTGGCGAAGGCGGTCCGTAGCGTGGTTGCGATCGCCGCGTAGAGCCGCGCCAGACCCGACGAGCCCGAGATCGGCAGGTTCTTGGCGCCGTGTCCGGGGGCGAGCTCTGGGGCGAACCGGGCGACCTCCAGGGCCACCGCCACCGGCAGCCGCGCCGCCAGGTCGGGAGAGGCGGCCACGACAGCTCGGAGGATGTCGGCGATGACCATGTAGGGGAGTCCTGCCTCGCCTTCATGGCCCCTCGCGACCAGGACGGTCGCCCCCTCGCCCCGGGCCTGCTGGCAGAAGCGCGTGATCAGCGAGGTCTTACCCGAGCCGGGTTCGCCGGCCAGGGCGACGAGCCGGCCCTGGCCGTCGAGCCCACGCCAGGCATCGACCACGGCCCCGAACTCGGCGACCCGGTCGATGAAGGGCGGTTCGGTGGCAACCGGGCCCGACCGCGGGCCAGCTCCGGCGATGCCCGGGGGCTCGGTGCCGGGGCGGCCGGAGGGGAGCGTGCCGGCCAGGACCGCCTCGTAGAGCTCGGTGGTGCCGGGGAGGGGAGCCACGCCGAGTTCCTGGTCCAGGACCCCAACGCAGGCCCGGTACTGCTTCAGAGCCGCCGAGCGCTGGCCGGACCAGCCGTACAGGCGGATCAGCGCCTGATGGGCGGGCTCGTGAAGGGGATCGAGGTTGAGCCAGCGACGGGCGTGGTCGAGCGCCGTAGCCAGGTCGCCGGCGCCGACCCAGTGCTCCACCAGCGCCTCCAGGGCCGACCCCAGCTGCTGGCGGAGCCGCTCGGTCGTCTCCGCCTGCCAGTCATCGAATTCGGGACTGTCACGGAGCCCGAACCCAGCCATGAAGTCGTCACGGCAGAGGCGCACGGCTCGCTCCAGCGACGCCGGATCGCCGGCCCTGATCAGAAGCTCGAAGTCATGGACATCGACCTGGATCCGGCTGGCATCGAGCCGGACCGAGTGCCGGCTCACGACCACAGCCGGGCCCACCCCGGCGACGGTGACCGAGAGCGTGCGGCGCAACGCTGCTCGGGCCCGCAGGTCGTCGGACTCGGGCCAGAGCGTGGTGGCCAGTCGCGCTCGGCTCTGCTCACCCCCGTTGATGGCAAGCAGGGCCAGCAGCGCCAGCGCCTTGCGGGTGTCGAATGCGACCGGCAAGCCGGCGCGTTCGACCAGCGGCGGACCGAGCAGGGCCAGGCGCGGGTCGCTCACGGTGCCTCCTCCAATCGCGGCGTGCACAGATTAGGGGATCCTCGTGAAAGTTGTTGATGGATCGGCCCCGCCGTAACGATTCCCGGACGGTGCGCTCGCCAGAGTGACCGCCGTGGAGACGGCGAGGCGGCAGCAGCAGGGGACCGAATCGGTGGGTCAGACGCTGCTTTGGCACCGCCCGCGTGGCCGACTTTGACCCCGGTCGCAGAGTCACCGGCCAGCTCCGACGAACCGGCCCTCCAAGTTGCCGACACGGCCCAGAAGCCGATACGGCGATCGGAAGTCGGCAAGGCTCCCCGGCGCGCCTTCTGGTTGCGGGGCCGCGCGCCCGCCGGCGCGGTCGCGAGTCCGACCGCGCCAACGCAGGCCGCGACCGTAGCCCCTCTCCCGCTGGCACCCAACGACCCGATCATCGGGTACCTGCAGAGCTCGGCCGGCCCGGTCGACATCACCACCTTGAACTTCGACTCCCCGGCGCTGACCGCGATGCGCTCAGCGGGAGTGGTCCTGGTCGTCCCACTGGTCTCCTCGGGGGAGCTGATCGGGCTCCTCAGCCTCGGCCCCCGGCTATCCGAGGGGGGCTACTCGACCGACGACCGCCATCTGCTATCGGCCCTGGCCGGATACGCGGCGCCGGCGATGCGGGTGGGCCAGCTGGTCAACCAGCAGGCGGCCGAGGCGAGGGACCGAGAACGTCTCGACCAGGAGCTCAAGGTCGCCCAGCTGATCCAGCAGCAGTTCCTCCCCAAGGAGGTGCCCAACCTGCCCGGCTGGCATGTCGCGGCCTTCTATCAGCCTGCCCGGACCGTGGGAGGCGACTTCTACGACTTCATCGAGCTCCCCGACCACCGGCTGATGCTCGTGGTCGGCGATGTGACCGACAAGGGCGTGCCGGCGGCGCTGGTGATGGCGAGCACCCACGCCCTGCTGCGCTCCTCGGCGCCGAGGCTGATCAGTCCCGGCCAGGTGCTGGCCCGGATCAACGACCTGCTCTGCGCCGACATTCCCGCCCACATGTTCGTGACCTGCCTGGCCCTGGTCCTCGACCCCGCCAGCGGGCAGATCGAGTACGCCAACGCCGGTCACGACCTGCCCTACCTGCGGACCGCTCACGGGGTGGTCGAGCTGCGCGCGACCGGGATGCCTCTCGGTCTGATGCCGGGGATGGAGTACGAGGTCAAGTCGCAGCAGCTGGAGCCCGGAGACTGCGTCCTGCTCCACAGCGACGGCCTGGCCGAGGCCCACAACCCGACCAGGGAGATGTTCGGCTTCCCCCGGGTCTCGGAGCTGGCCGGCCGCGGTCCCTCGGGCGAGGAGCTGATCGAACTCTGCCTCGCCGAGCTCAACTCGTTCACCGGCGCCAATCACGAGCAGGAGGACGACATCACCCTGGTGTCGCTTCAGCGCCTGGCGGATGTCGGACCGAAAAACCAGGTCCTGCGATGAGCGACTCCAGCGCCCGTGAACTGGCCGCCTTCACCCTCGCCAGTGAGCCTGGCAACGAGCGTCAGGCATTGGCCCTGGTCGCCGATGCGCTCTCCCAATCCGGGCTCTCGCCAACCCAGCTGGAGAAGCTCAAGACGGCGGTCGCGGAGGCGACCATGAACGCCATCGAGCACGGCAACCACGACCAGGCCGATGTCCTGGTCGAGGTCACGGTGGTGGAGCAGGACGGCGTGGTGGTGGTGGCCATCACTGACCGGGGGGGCGCCATCGGTGACCTTGAGCCGCCGGCCGAACCCAACCTCGAGGACAAGCTGGCCGGGCTGCAGACGCCGCGGGGTTGGGGACTGTTCCTGATCCGGCACATGGTTGATGCGGTGGACGAGGTTCGCGACGGCGATCGCCACACCGTCCGACTCACCGTCCATCCGAGCACGCCGCCGGCGATTACAAGGAGTCATTGATGAACACGACCTTCGCTGTCGGGGTACGCGGTGTCGAGGGTGGGATGGTGGTTGCGCTCACCGGGGACATCGACGGCTCGGCCAGCGCCGCACTGAGCGAGGCATACCAGCGTGGCGTCGAAGAGAACAACCCGGAGCGGGTTCTGCTCGACTTCACCGCCACCGACTACATCAACTCGAGTGGCATCGCCGCCATCGTCAGCGTGCTGGCGCAGGCGCGCGCCCAACATCGACCGGTGTTGGCGAGCGGACTCTCGGACCACTACCGGGAAATCTTTGAAATCACCCGGCTGTCCGACTTTATCGAGCTGCACGGCGATGTCGACGAGGCCGTCACCCAGATCAGGCAGGCGTCGCGGTGATTGGCCGCGGCTGCGGAGGGAGGTAACCCAATGAACACACCAACAGTCACGATGGATGTCCGCCAGGGACCGGTCGGAACCGCCATCGTTGACATCAAGGGCGAGGTGACATCGGCCTGCGAGCCGGTGCTGATGTCCGCCTACGAGAGCGCCGGCGGAGCCTCTGCCAAGCGGCTGGTACTGAACTTCAGCGAGCTTGAGTACATGAACAGTGGCGGCATCGGGATGCTGGTCACGCTGTTGGTGCGCGCCAACCGCCAGCACCAGCAGCTGGCCGCTTTTGGGCTCAGTCAGCACTACCGCCAGATCTTTGAGCTAACCCGCCTCGATGAGGCGATCGTGATCTATCCCGACGAAGGGGCAGCGCTCGCCGGCACGGCGAGCTGAGAGGTCAGAGAGATGACAGACACAGGCAAGCCCCCAGTCACGCCCGACCCTCTCGCCACCGAGCCGGGAGCCGAGCCAAAGCTGCCCCGCAACGCCACCAGCTGGGCGACCAAGGTGGATCGCCTCCAGGTCGAGGAGCGAGCCGGGGTGCGCGGCACCAACGTCTCCGGCCGCCGCCTCACCAGCCCGATCCAGGGCTTCGGCAGGATGTGGCAGAAGACCTACACCACCAACCTGAGCGCGGCCGCGACCCCGCAGCAGGTGATCTCGACATGGAAGGCTCACTTTCCAGAGTTCTGGCCCAAGGGCAACCGCTTCGCGGGGGCCCTGGCCGGGATCAGCCCGGGGGACGTGGCCCTGCTCGACCTCTCGATGGGTGGGGTCAAGCTCTCGACCGGGGTGTTCGTCCTCTACGCCGACGAGGAGTCCTTCACCCTGATGACCCCCGAGGGCCACATGTTTGCCGGCTGGATCTCCTTCTCCGCTGAGGATGGCGGTGACGGCACCATTGCCCAGGCCCAGGTCCTGATGCGGGCCAACGACCCCCTCTACGAGATGGGCTTGACCATGGGGGGCCATCGCAAAGAGGACCTCTTCTGGTCCCAGACCCTGACCGCGCTGGCAGGGCGCTTCGGGATCGAGGCGCCGGTCATCGAGACCAAGAGCGTCTGCGTCGACCGCAGGCGCCAGTGGCGCAACGCGGGCAACACCTGGCACAACGCGATGATCAGGAGCATGTTCCAGACCGCGGCTCACCCCTTCGGAGGTGGCCGCCGAGCGAGCCCAGGAGAGAACATACCGCCGCATGAGTGATGCGGCGGATGCCGTCATCGTGGGCAGCGGACCCAACGGCCTGGCGGCCGCAGCGACCCTGGCGGCCGCCGGACTCCGGGTCCTGGTCATCGAGGGCTCGGCCACGCCCGGGGGTGGCTGCCGCACCGAGGAGCTGACCCTGGCCGGCTTCCACCACGACGTGTGCTCCACGGCCCACCCCCTGGCGGTGGCCTCGTCCTTCTTCGAGCGCTTTGACCTGGCCGCCCGGGGGGTGCGCATCGTCCACCCCGAGGTCGTGTTCGCCCACCCCCTGGAAGGCGGCCGGGGGGCGGCCGTGACCAGGTCGGTCCCGGAGACGGCGGCGAGCCTGGGGCGGGACCGCCGGGCGTACCGCCGCCTCTTCGGCCCCCTGGCGAAGCACGCCGACCGGCTCTCCGCCTGGATCTTCTCCGGGGAGCGTCGCCCGCCGAGTGACCCCCTGGCGCTCGCCGCTTACGGCCTGCTCGGGATGCGCTCAGCCGAGGGCGTCTCCCACCGCTTCGCGTCCGAGGAAGCGCGCGCCCTCTTCGCCGGAGTCTCCGCCCACGCCATGCGACCCCTGACCTCGCCACCCACGGCCGGCATCGGTCTCCTGCTCACCGCCTTGGCTCACGCGGTGGGATGGCCCTTCATCGAGGGCGGCAGCGGTCAGCTCACCGCCGCCCTTGCCGCGGCCCTGGAGGCAGGTGGCGGCAGCCTGGAGACGGGGCAATGGGTGAGCTCTCTCGACCAGCTCCCCCAGGCTCGGGCGGTCCTGCTTGACGTCACCCCCCGGCAGCTCCTGGAGATCGCGGGCGACCGCCTCCGGGGTCGCTACCGGCGGACGCTCGAGGCCTTTCGCTACGGCTCCGGGGTCTGCAAGGTCGACTTC
>DATDII010000225.1:0-5833 GCA_036521135.1 Candidatus Dormiibacterota bacterium
CTGATCCGGATCGGGGCCAAGATCTACTCCGGCAACAGTGGCGGCCCGATGATCACCCCTCAGGGTCAGGTGATCGGCATCCTGACCCTGGCGGCGGAGTCGGGGAGCGGCGCCTTCGCCATCCCCATCGCCCAGCTAAACCCGGAGATCCAGAGCTGGCTCTCCGGCTGAGTCTCAGCTGGGAATCCGCCCTCAGCCGTCAACTGCGATTGACGGTCTTCCGGTTCCTCTGGCAAGATCGAGCCTGGTGGGGGTCCCCGCTGAGACCTCGAGATTTCGCCTACGTCTGATCGCCCCTGGTGCCCGCGGGGTGGCAGGCTGGCGGGAGAGCGAGAGATGAGCAACGCGAGCAAGACCCAGGGCTTGACGGTTCTGGTGCTGGGCGCCGACGGGTACATCGGCTGGCCCATGGCGATGCACCTCTCGCGCCTGGGTCACCGGGTCGTGGCGGTCGACAACCTTGCCCGCCGGCGCTGGGACAAGGAGGGGGGCACCTACAGCCTGCTGCCGATCAAGGCGATGCCCCAGCGGGTCAAGCGCTGGCAGGAGCTGACCGGCCAGGCGATCGAGTGGCGCAACGCCGACCTGACGGACTACGGGGCGATGGACCAGCTCTTCAAGGAGTTCAAGCCGGAGGCGGTGATCCACTTCGCCGAGCAGCGGAGCGCCCCCTTCTCCATGGTGGATCGCGAGCACGCCGTCTTCACCCAGGTCAACAACGTCGCCGGCACCCTCAACCTCCTCTTCGCGATCCGAGACCGGGCTCCCGACTGCCACCTGATCAAGCTCGGCACCATGGGCGAGTACGGCACCCCCAACATCGACATCGAGGAGGGCTACCTCGACATCGAGCACAACGGACGGCGAGACCGGCTCCCCTTCCCCAAGGTCCCAGGGAGCTTCTATCACCTCTCCAAGGTCCACGACAGCGCGAACATCCACTTCGCCTGCCGGATCTGGGGGATTCGGGCGACCGACCTCAACCAGGGCGTCGTCTACGGCGTGGAGACCGAGGACACCTCCCTACATCCGGACCTCTCCACCCGGTTCGACTTCGACTCGATCTGGGGCACCGCGCTCAACCGGTTCTGCGTTCAGGCCGCCGTGGGCCAGCCTCTCACCGTCTACGGCAAGGGGGGTCAGACGCGCGGCTACCTCGAGATCCGGGACACCATGGCCTGCATCACCCTGGCCCTCGAGAACCCGGCCGAGCGAAGCGAGTGCCGGGTCTTCAACCAGTTCACTGAGCAGTTCAGCGTCAACCAACTGGCGGAGCTGGTGGCCGGGGCCAGATCTCAGCATGGGCTTTCGACCGAGATCGCCCACATCGCCAACCCACGCCTCGAGCGGGAGGAGCACTACTACAACGCCAAGCACCAGCACCTCCTCGACCTCGGGTTGAAGCCCCACTATCTCGGCGACACCCTCCTCGATTCTGTGATCGGTAAGGTGGGCAAATACGCCAAGAAGGTGGACCCGGTCCTGCTCGCCAAGCCGAGCGTCAGCTGGCGCAGCGGCGGCAACGAGATCTGGCAGGAGTACGCCGCCAAGGGCCGCTCCCAGGCAGTCTCCGGTTCCGAGCTCGTCCGCTCTGGGTACGCCACGGTCAAGGCGGCGTTCTGAGCCCCTGGCGCTGCTTCGCCTGGCCAGACCCTGGGTAGAATTTCAAGCAGTTCGGCCCCGGTTAGCCAGAGGATCCCCGTGAACGAGCGGCAGTATGAGATCGCCATCGTCGGGGCAGGCCCAGCCGGCCTTACCGCCGCCCTCTACGCCGGCCGGGCAATGAAGCGGACCCTGCTCCTCGAGGCGGGCCTGCCCGGTGGGGAGCTCAACCTGACCGAGGACGTCGAGGACTATCCCGGCTTCGCGTCGATCAAGGGTCCCAAGCTGGCGGCGACCATGGCCGAGCACGCGCTCCAGTTCGGTGCCGAGCTGGTGACCGCTCGGGCGACGGCGATCACGCCCCAGCCCGATGGCCTGAAGCGGATCGACCTGGAGGAGGGTGGGCCCTACTTCGCCGAGGCGGTGATCGTCACGGCCGGCGGCCACCCCCGCAAGCTCGAGGTACCAGGCGAGGCCGAGCTCGCCGGCCGGGGCGTCTCCTACTGTGCCGTCTGTGACGGCGCGTTCTTCAAGGGCCGTCACCTGGCAGTGATCGGTGGGGGGGATGCCGCGATCGAGGAGGCCACCTACCTGACCCGGTACGCGAGCCAGGTGACCATCGTTCACCGGCGCGCCGAGTTCCGGGCCCAGCCCCTGCTGGTCGAGCGGGCACGCCAGAACGGTAAGGTCGACTTCCTCCTCGACCGGGTTGTCGAGGAGGTGATCGGCGACGAGGGCCACGTGACCGGCCTCCGGTTGCGCCACCTGCCAACCGGTGACCAGGAGACGCTTGACGTGGACGGCGTCTTCATCTTCGTCGGCTTCCTACCCAACACCGACTTGGTCGCCGTCCACGTCGACCACGACGAGCAGGGCTACTACCTGACCGACGCCAACATGATGACCTCGGTGCCGGGGATCTACGCCGCCGGCGACGTCCGCGCCCAGCTCACCCGCCAGGTCACGACCGCGGTCGGGGACGCGACAACTGCCGCAGTTGCGGCGACCAAGCTGGTCGAGGAGGAGCACGCGGCGGCGAAGACGCCAGTTCCGGCCACCGTCGGGGGAGGCTGATGCCACCCTCGAGCATCGTCACCAAGGGCGGCGACCAGGGCGAGACCAGCCTGCTCTACGGCGGCCGCGTCGCCAAGGACGACGCCCGCACCGAGGCCTATGGCGCCCTGGATGAGGCCATCTCCGCTCTCGGGCTGGCCCGCTCCCTCTGCCAACAGCCTGAGGTCGCCGAGAGGGTTCTTGAACTCCAGCGCGAGTGCTTCACGGTGGGGGCCGAGCTCGCGACCGGCAAGGGCCAGCGGCAGAAGCTGGAGGCCCACTTTCCGACCCTCAGCTCGGCCGCGGTCGACGCCTTGGAGACCGAGGTCCACCACCTCGAGGAGACCGTCGGCCTCCCGGAAGGATTCGTCATCCCGGGCGGCTGCCCCGGGGCCGCCGCCCTCGATGTGGCGCGCACCCAGGTCCGCCGCGCCGAGCGTCGTGCCGTGACCCTGGCCCGCAGCGGTGAGCTGGAGAACCCCGAGGTCCTTCGCTACCTGAACCGCCTGTCCGACCTCCTCTTCATGATGGCTCGTCAGGAAGAGGGGGAGCGCACCGTAGCCAAGTAGCCGTGGCCGCCGGTCACCGGCAAGCCCAAGAGGATGTGGTGCGCCGCCGCTGCACCCTTGAGGGCCGGGTGCAGATGGTCGGGTTCAGGATGTTCGCCACCATGCATGCGCAGCGCCTTGGGCTCCGCGGCTGGGTCCACAACGACCCGGGCGGCGCCGTGGTGGTCCTGGTGGAAGGGCCCGCAGAGCCGGTCCAGGCATTCCTGAAGCTGCTCCACCGGGGGCCGAGCGCGGCGGAGGTCACCCGGTTCACCGTGTCTGAGGAAGCGGTCGACGGCACCCTCGAGGACTTCCGTGCCGTGGACTTTTCCGCCTAGCTTCCCAAGCCGCAGGCCGCCGAACGAGCTAGGACGGCGGCAGCGGTATCACGTCCCCCCAATCCACGTTGAAGCTGGTACCCCCTTCGGCCGGGCCAGACGGCACCGAGACGTAGTCGGATCCTTGGAAGAGGGCGATCTCGGTCTGCTCCGAGTCCGTTCCCTGGACGCTGAGGCCGCTGAAAGTGGTCGGCGTGTAGTCGGCAAGGGGAGCCGTACTGCCTCCGACGTCGGGGGCTTCGACGATCCACTCAGCGCTGGTCTCGGTAGTCCCTGACGGGTTGTATGTCTCGTCGCTGGTGAAGGTCTCGTTCTCGGTGACGTCGTCCATCGAGATCTCCCAGGTGGTACCGCTCACCTGGTGGATGTTGATGGTCATCACGTCCCCGGGAGCCATGTTGGGAAAAGACGCATCCACATAGACGGCCGTTGCCGGAAGTATCTCCCACCACGCGTCGAGGTAGAACGTGGTCGAGGTGTCGGGCTCCTCGACAATGCCCGCTTGGATCAGGTTGCCGTTGGTCCAACCGTCGATCCCCACCCACTCCGACATGTAGTCGTCAGGGGATTGCCCGTCGTAAAGGGCGGGGATGGTGAAGGTGCCGGTCACGCCGGTGTCATTCGCCGTGCCCGCGCCGTTGTCCTCTTCGTAGCCGGACCAATTGGTACTTGTAAGGTACCCAGTGTCGTCCAGAGTTGGAGTCGAGCTGAAATAACCGAACACGTCGACAATCACGTCGGCGCTCCCCAGGTCGTTGAAGAAGGTCACGTTACCATCGGTGTCGACGGTCGCGATCGTAAGGTTGGCTTGGGTGCTGGCGCGAGTGCTCCAGTTCAGGTCCGAGGCGGGGGGCAGAGTAGGACCGGGATATACCGTGAGGAAGCTGCCCGACGTGGTGTCGGTGGTAGTCACGTTGGTCACCATGGCGGTCACGTTGGAACCAAGGCTCCCCAGGGACGCCAGTGGTTCGGTGATAGTCCCTTTGCCACCGAGCGTTCCGCCCGCTCCAAAGGCGCCACTGCCAGCCCGGGTATCCACGAGTCGAGTCGGACTGATCGCGGTGTACAGAGCGGCTCCCGCAGGTGCCGTACTACCGGCGGTGAAGTATCCATCGACGTCAACGATCACGTCCACGTTGCCGGAATCGTTGTAGACCGTGATCTCACCGGTGGCGCCGACTTTCACCGCTACCCGGTTGGGGACTGTCTGCCCTTGGACCCAGTTCAGGTTGGAGGCGAGCGGGGCTGTTCCGCCTTGCGGGAAGACAGTGAGGTAGCTTCCCGATGTGGTGTCGGTGACGGTGACATTGAGGAGGGCTGCCTCGACATCCCCCACGGTTGAGGGGACCCCGCCCTCACCGGTGACTTGAATGTCGAGGCTGTCGCCCGGGCCAAGGGGCTGGCCCCCAGAACGGGTGTCGGCGATTCGGGCGGGATTCAATGCGACGTAGCTGCCGACGGTGCTGCCCCCGGACTCGGGAGCGTAGTAGCCCTCGAGATCTGCCACGACGTCAACGTCGCCGAGATCGTTGTAGAAGGAGACCTGGCCGCCATTGCCGACGGGCACAACCACCAGATTGGGGACGGTCTGACCCCTGCCCCAGTTTACGTTCGAGACCAGAGGCACCGAGCCACCGGCTGGAAAGACGGAGAGGTAGCTTCCGCTCGTGGCGTCGGTGACCGTGACATTGAGGCAGACAGCGGTCGCGTCACCGGGAACCCCATCTATGCCGGTCACGGTGACCGTGAGCGTGGAGTCGGGCGTCAGCGTGTGGCTGCCCGCCGGCTCATTGATTCTGGTGTCGACGATTCGATAGGGCGCCAGGGCGGTGTAAGCGCCACCGACGTTGTCACTGGTCGCCTTGATCTCGGCACCGCTGGTCGTAGTCCCAGGGAGCGCCGAGGTGGGTACCGGCTGCGTCCCCCGTGCTACTTCCGGCCACGGCCCGCTCGCGTCCGCGGTGGAGGGGAGGCGACCGAGCTTGGACTCGGCACCGACTGCCGGTTGACTGGTGCTGTTTGCCGGCCGTGCCTGGGCAGGTGGAGCGGAGGTAGCAGCGGCCGCCGGGACACCGCCCAGGGTTGATCCCAGTCCGAGAAGTGACGCACCCCCCAGGCCCGCTAGCGCGAGCACGAAGGTCCGATGGGGTCGACGGGCGTGGGGGAGGAGGGCGTGATACATGATGCGGTAACTGTGGGGGCCGGCCAAGCTCCCGTCAAGGGCCGTCGCCAGGTGTCCCAGGTGTCACGCCTGTGCCTATAGGCTATAGGCACAGGCGATCGCAATCATGA
>DATDII010000226.1:0-6065 GCA_036521135.1 Candidatus Dormiibacterota bacterium
GGGGCTTCAGGGGGATACCCTCACAGCCAGTAATGGGGCAGCCGTGTTGCGCGTGGTCAAACTAGGCGCCGGAGGGTTCTCGCGCACGTACGAGTCCCCTCACGGCTGGACGTTGGCTGGGGCATCGGTCAGCCCCAATGGCGGCTTTGTCGCTGGGGTGCTCATCAATCAGGACGGGGGATGCGTTGGCAACGAGCCCGCTCGCGAGACGATGCTCATCTCGACGAAGACGGGCGCGTCAACAACGCTGCCAGGTTTCGAGTGCGAAGGCTGGGTTAGCAGTGCGGAGATGGTCGGTTCCGAGTCAGACGAACCCGCCGGAGCGCTAAGTCTAGCCAATACACGTGGCAAGAACTCGCTGATCGCGACCGACGCTTACTTTGTCGGTCTACTCTCCTAGCCCTTGGGGCCGCCGGGAACGGAATACAAGAGCGTCGCGATCAGGCAATGGTAGGTCCCAATCAGACCCCTTACGTGAGCTGCACCGTGTCGGCTTATATCCTGCGCGCTGGTTGCCGTCACCAAGTCAGATGAAACGAGCGATTGGTCGGGGCGGGCGGACTCGAACCGCCGATCCCCTGCTCCCAAAGCAGGTGCCCTAGCCTCTGGGCCACGCCCCGACAGGAGGTCATCTTAACCTCCAGATCCAACCCGGCCGGGATCGGTTAGCGGAGCTGGCCCAGCAGCTGCCGCGCCGCCAGAGCGCGGTGGCTGATCTCGTCCTTGTGGGCCTGGCTCATCTCCGCCATGGTTCGCTGCTCGCCGTGAGGGATGAATATCGGGTCATAGCCGAAGCCACCCCTCCCCCTAGGCTCGGTCACCAAAGTCCCGTCGAGCCTGGATTCCGTGACGAAGAGACCGGCATCGGGGCCGTGATCGGGCGGGATCACCAGCGCCAGGGCGCAGACGAAGGTGGCCCGGCGCCGCCCCGGGGACAGCGCGGATATCCGCTCTACCAGCCCCCGGAGGAGCTGGTCCGGGGTCGCGCCCTCCCCCATCCACCGGGCGGTTTGCAGGCCTGGCCACCCTCCCAGAGCCCCGACCTCGAGGCCGCTGTCGTCGGCGAGCGCGGGCAGCCCGGTGCCGGCCGCCACCGCCTCTGCCTTGATGGTGGCGTTGGCCAGGTAGGTGGCCCCGTCCTCGACCCAGGCGACAGCGTGCCCCCCGGGCGCCTGGTCGAGCTCGAGCAGGCGCCAGGAGACCCCGCGCAGCAGCCGCCGCAACTCGGCCGCCTTGCCCGGGTTTCGGCTCGCCACCACCACGTGGAGGGGCTGGTCGGTCAGCGTCTGCCCGATCAAGCCTGGGCCAGTGCACGGGTCTGGGCGGCCAGGATCTCGCTTATCCCGCCCCGGGCCAGGCCGATCAGCCGGGCCAGCTCCTCCTCGCTGAAGGGCTCCCGCTCGGCGGTGCCCTGGACCTCGATGATGCCGCCGTCCCCGGCCATGACCACGTTGATGTCGGTGCTGACCTGGGAGTCCTCGCGATAGTCGAGGTCGAGCAGCGCGGTCCCCTGGAGCAGGCCGACGCTGACCGCGGCCACCTGGCGCACCATCGGTGAGCTCGGGACCATTCGGGCCTCCTCGAGTCGGCGGCAGGCGAGCGCCAGGGCGACGTAACCCCCGCTGATCGCAGCCGTGCGGGTGCCCCCGTCGGCATGGATCACATCGCAGTCCACGATCACCGTCCGCTCCCCGACCCGGGTCAGGTCCACGGCCGCCCGCAGGCTCCGCGCGATCAGGCGCTGGATCTCCTGGGAGCGACCCTCGACCCGCCCGCCCCGCTCCCGCTGGTTGCGCTCGTGGGTCGCCCGGGGCAGCATCCCGTACTCGGCCGTCACCCAGCCGGCCTTGGAGCCGCGTCGGTGAACGGGCACCCGGCCCTCCACGGTCGCCGAGCAGAGCACGGTCGTGGCTCCCATCGTGATCAGGGCGGCGCCCTCGGCCCAGCTCCGGACCTTGGTGTCGATCGTGACCGGCCGGAGCTGCTCCGGGCTCCGCCCGTCCTGGCGCGACATCAGCGGCGCAGGCCGTGGGCGATCACCTGGATGCTCAGCTCGTAGAGCAGGATCAGGGCGACCGACAGGAAGGTCGGGGTAAAGGGGTCGGCCCCCGGGGTGACCAGGAGCGAGACGCCCACGATCACGAAGTAGGCGGCCTTGCGCCAGTGCCGAAGCCGGGCGCTGCTGAGGATGCCCACCGCCGCCAGGGTGCAGAGGGCGACCGGCATCTCGAAGGTGACCCCGAAGATGAGCACGACCAGGGCGAGGAAGGTCAGGTAGGCGTTGAGATCAGGCAGGTAGACGGCGTTACCGTGCAGGAAGGTGGCCAGAAAGGTCAGGCCCACGGGCAGGATGAAGTAGGCGAAGAGACCCCCGAGCGCGAAGAAGAAGAGAGTTCCGAAGATGAAGGGGAAGGCCAGGTTGCGCTCGCTTCGGCGCAGCCCGGGCTTGACGAAGGTCCAGAGCTGCCAGACGCTGATCGGCAGCGACAGGATCACCCCGGCCACCGCGGCGACCTTGAAGGGGATCGACAGGCCCTCGATCGGGCTGGTCACCACCACCCGCTGCCCGAACGGGGAGTTGGTGTGACCCAAGGCCAGGTGGAGGGGCCGCTCCAGGATCATGATCAGCTCGTGGTTGAAGACGAAGGCGACCCCGGTCGCCAGCACCCAGGCGATCAGGCTGATCAGGACGACCCGGCGCAGCTCCTCCAGGTGCTCGACCAGGGTCAGCTGGCGCTCGTCACTGGCCGGCTCAGCTTCCCGACGCCTACCGGGCCGGTCCAGGCCGGCGACCTGACCGGTCGCCATCAGCAGGGCCCGGGGGCCACCACCGCCGCCAGCGGTGAGCTCCCAGGACAGGTTGCCCGGTTGGCCTTCGAGCGCATCGGCAGGGCGGTTGCGCTGCCCCGCGCCAGGTCGGAACCGGTCACGGCAGATGCCTCCGGGGCGCCAGCGAGGGTACGCCGAGTATAGCAGCGGCCCGAGTTCGGCCAGTACCAGCGCACACTTCGATCCGGCAACTCGCCCCGGGCGACCTCAGCCGGCGCCGAGGGTGGCCAGCCCGGCCCGAAAGGAGGCCACCACCAGGTCGATGTCGGCTGGCTCGTGCCTGAGCGAGAGGAAGACCGACTCGAAGGGAGACGGGGGCCAGAAGACGCCCATGCGCAGCATCGCCCGGTGGACCTTGGCGAAACCGGCCCGGTCGGCCTTGAGCGCCGTCTCGTAGTCGGTGACCGGCGACGAGCTCAGGTAGGCGGTCAGCATCGAGCCCAGCCGATTGACCTGGAGCGGGATGCCGCAGGCATCGGCCGCCTCATGGAGACCCGTCTCCAGCTGGGCGCCGAGCGCCTCCAGCTGGCGATAGGGCTCAGGGCCCTCAAGCTGGCCGAGAACGGCGAGGCCGGCCGCAACAGCGAAGGGGTTCCCGCTCAGCGTCCCCGCCTGGTAGACCTCGCCTTCCGGCGCCAGCCGCGCCATCAGGTCGCGCCGGCCGCCGAAGGCGCCGACCGGGAGGCCGCCTCCGATCACCTTGCCGAGACAGGTGAGGTCGGGGGTGACCTGGAACAGGCCCTGGGCCCCGCCGGGCGCGACCCGGAAGCCGCTGATGACCTCGTCGAAGATGAGCAGGCTGCCGTGGGCGAGGGTGAGCTGGCGAAGCAGGGTCAGAAAGCCCTCCTCGGGCAGGACCACCCCCATGTTGCCCGGGACCGGCTCGACGATCACGGCCGAGATCAGCTGGCCGCGTCTCGAGAAGAGGTCGGACACCGCCTCGGCGTCGTTGAAGGGGAGCACGACGGTGTCGGCCACCGTGCCCCTGGGCACGCCCGGGGACCCGGGCAGGGAGAGGGTCGCCACCCCCGAGCCGGCCGCCGCCAGCAAGGAGTCGCTGTGGCCGTGGTAGCAGCCGGCGAACTTGACCAGCAGGTCCCGGCCGGTCGCCGCCCGGGCCAGACGGATGGCGCTCATGGCGGCCTCGGTCCCGCTGTTGACGAGCCGGACCATCTCCACGCTGGGCAGCCGCCGACCGATCTCCTCGGCAAGCTCGACCTCGGCCTCGGTGGGACCTCCGAAGGCCTCCCCCAGCTCCAGCTGCCGCGACACCGCCGCCACCACCGCGGGATCGAGGTGGCCGAGGATCAAAGGGCCGTAGGCGAGCACCAGGTCGAGGTAGCGGTTGCCGTCGATGTCGAAGAGGTGCTGGCCCTGGGCCCGGGCGAAGAAGGGCGGCGTGCCGCCCACGCCGCGAAAGGAGCGCACCGGGCTGTTGACCCCGCCCGGGATCGCCCTCCGGGCCCTGGCCAGGGCCCGCTCCGAGCGTTCCAGAGAGAAGGCGGCGGATTGGGTCAGGGCAGCTGCTCCCGGACGGTGATCCGCATCTCCTCCCCCTTCTTGACCTCGGCGGCCACCTTGAGGCCGGATGTCACCTCACCGAAGAGGTTGTAGCTGGCGGGCAGGGTGAACTTGGCCAGGGTGACGAAGAACTGGCTGCCGTTGGTGTTGGGCCCGGCGTTGGCCATGGCCACCGCCCCCGGCTGGTAGGCGCCGCCGCTGTAGAGCGGGCTGACCACCTTCTCGTCGGGGAACTTGTAGCCCGGCCCCCCGGTCAGGTCGTTGTTGGGGCTGCCACCCTGGATCACCGGGCCGCCCGGCGAGGTGGAGGGGTCACGGCCCCAGCGCAGCCCCTGGAAGAAGTGGTTGCGCACCAGGGTGACGAAGCTGTTGACGGTGTTGGGCGCCCAGCCCGGGACCAGGCAGACCACGAAGTCTCCCTTGGGGGTGGAGAAGGTCGCCTGGTAGAGCCGAGCCGGGTCGATGGTGAAGGCGGGAGCCTTGGCGTAGTGGTGGACCGAGGCGGGCTCGTCAAGAGGTCCGAGCGGCGAGCTGAAGTTGGCGCCGGCGCAGTCCGCAGTGGTCACAGCGGGAGTCCTCCTGGTGGCGGCGACGTTGACGAAATAGGCGCC
This sequence comes from Candidatus Dormiibacterota bacterium, assembly GCA_036521135.1. GTDB lineage: Bacteria > Chloroflexota > Dormibacteria > Aeolococcales > Bog-877 > Bog-877. The sequence continues at coordinate 4,962 of DATDII010000226.1, forward strand.
GACTCCGACCACGGCGGCGATCAGGAGCCCGGCCAGAATCGCCCCCGCCCCCCTGGCGGCGGTGGGGGGCTTCAAAGCTCCTCCCCGAGCCAGCGGCAGAGGTCGCGCGCGAAGTAGGTGAGGATAAAGTCCGCCCCGGCGCGCCGCATCGCCAGGTGGGTCTCGAGCACCGTCTCCTTGAGCCCGAGCCCCCCGGCGGCGGCGCCCGCCTTGAGCATGGCGTACTCGCCGCTCACGCTGAAGACGCCGAGCGGGTGATCGAAGTGCTGGCGGGCGTCAAGCACGGTGTCGAGGTAGGGCAGGGCCGGCTTGACCATGAGCATGTCGGCGCCCTCGAGCACGTCCAGCTCCATCTCCCGCATCGCCTCCCTCCGGTTGGCCGGGTCCATCTGGTAGCCACGCCGGTCGCCGAATTGGGGACGGCACTCGGCGGCGTCCCGGAACGGGCCGTAGAAGGAGGAAGCGTACTTGGCGGCGTAGGCGAGAATCGCCGTCTGGGCCAGGCCGGCCTCCTCCAGAGCCACCCGGATCGCCCCCACCTGGCCGTCCATCATCCCGGACGGGGCGACCACGTCGGCCCCGGCCGTCGCCTGGCTCACGGCGATCCGGGCGTAGAGCTCGAGGGTGAGGTCGTTGTCGACCTCGCCCTTCTCGCTGAGCACCCCGCAGTGGCCGTGGTCGGTGTACTCGTCAAGGCAGGTGTCGCTGATCAGGAGGAGGGAGTCGCCGACCTCCTGGCGGAGGCGCTGGAGGGCCTGCTGGATCACGCCCCGGTCGTCCCAGGCCCCTGAGCCCTCGGCATCCTTGTGGTCGGGGATGCCAAAGAGGATGAGGGCTGGGATCCCGAGCCTTATCGCCTCCTCTCCGACCCGGGCCAGCGACCCGACCGTCTCCTGGAAGACGCCGGGCAGGGTGGGCACCTCGCGACGCTCGCCGAGGGCGGCGCTCACGAATACGGGCAGGACCAGGTCGCGAGGACTCAGCGAGGTCTCGCTGACCAGGCCCCGGAGGAGCCGGTTGCGACGGAGCCGGCGGGGACGGTCCTCTGGGAAGCTCATCTGCGGGTCCCATTCTCCGGTAAAGGCCCAAGCGCCTTCTCCAGCG